>JAHECJ010000441.1 GCA_024641805.1 Desulfococcus sp. | reverse complement strand
TGGGAGTCAACGGAGTCGGCAAAACCACCACCATCGGCAAACTGGCCGCCAAGTTTTCTGCCGAAGGCAAAAAAGTTCTTTTATCTGCATCAGATACCTTCCGTGCGGCAGCTGTTGAGCAGCTGCAGGTCTGGGCAACGCGTGCCAATGCCGATATTGTAAAACATCAGGACAAATCTGACCCTGCCGCGGTCGCCTATGACAGCATCGAAGCCGCTATCGCAAGAGATATTGACGTGGTCATCGTTGATACTGCCGGTCGGCTTCACACGAAAGTCAATTTGATGGAAGAACTCAAAAAAATTAAACGCAGCATCGGTAAAAAAATTCCGTCCGCCCCCCACGAGACACTGCTGGTGCTGGATGCAACCACTGGCCAGAATGCCGTGTCGCAAGCCAAATTATTTAATGACAATATCCAAATCAGCGGCATTATACTGACAAAACTCGATGGTACGGCGAAAGGCGGTATCGTATTGAGTATCTGCAACTCGCTGAATGTACCCATTCGTTATATCGGCATCGGTGAAGGGATCGATGATCTTCAGAAATTTAATCCCAAACTTTTCGTGGACGCCCTCTTATAGGTGATTGAATTTTCCGGCGCGAAAATGAATGAACAATGATTGGATAAATGCCGGCATCGTGTCTTCACTGTTTATATTTCCGTACAGTGTTCACTCTTTTGAAGCAAAAAAAGAAAAACTCATGTTTTTATCATAATTTTTTTCTCTTTTTATCACCGGTTTTTGGTCGCCCTAAGTAGAACAAGCGATATTGCAGGGTTAGTATTAGAATTTTTTCTATAACTAAAACTTATTGATGGAAAGTCGGACATTAAATGCATCCCCTCAACAGGCTGATATATCAGGATTTGCGATTCTTACTATGAATAACATTCTGTTATTCATATATAAAAATAAAAAACTATCCCGTTATCCATTTTTTAAATCTCTTCGATCCTGCACAAAACCGATGGATTAATTAACAAAAAGACTATATGCGTTTGGATGCTTGGTAGCAGTGTTTTTTCAAGTACTATTTTTTCAAAACCCGCTTATTGAGCTTGCTAACACCATCTTTTTTTAAAAAAAAATAAAAAAAACCCATTTTATATATTGACAAGCAAAAAAACCTCCTTTAACTTACCAATTAATCAGGGTTTTTCTAAACCACAATCTTTAATTAATGGGAGGGAACAATGACTAAGGCAGAATTGGTAGATAAAATGGCCAAAGAAGCAGGGATTTCAAAAGTTGCCGCGACCACCGCTTTGAATTCATTCATGGACGGCGTCACAAAAACATTAAAGAAAAAAGACGGCAAAGTAACTCTCGTTGGTTTTGGTACTTTCGCTAAAGTTCGCCGCAAAGCCAGAACAGGAAGAAACCCACAGACTGGTGCTCCGATTAAAATTAAAGCGCGCAATGTGGTTAAATTCAAACCCGGCAAGGGTTTAAAAGACGCCGTATAATCGGAAAAGAAAATAGTTTAAAAAAGGAGCGGCATGATCATTTTTTATCATGCCGCTCCTTTTTTATTGGATCGATGTCAAAACATCCCAATCACGTCCCAGACAAAATGCATATTACCGCCATCAGGCTTCAGACAGACTAATACACCAATAACTAATGTCGGATTGAAAAATCCGAAAACTCCCCTGAATAGTCGATCTCATCAGTCTTCACATCAGTAACAACTGCCATAGAAGGTCCCTGGCTGCACCAGGCAATTACGAGGTTCACTTTATCAGCG
Source organism: Desulfococcus sp. (assembly GCA_024641805.1). Lineage (GTDB taxonomy): Bacteria > Desulfobacterota > Desulfobacteria > Desulfobacterales > Desulfosalsimonadaceae > SURF-3. The sequence continues at coordinate 1,591 of JAHECJ010000441.1, read as the reverse complement.
GCACCTTCAAACACCGCCTCCACCGTTCCGTCCGGCCGGTTTCGAACCCACCCGTAAACACCAAACTCTTGAGCGGTACGCCGGGTTTCCATCCTGAAAAAAACGCCCTGAACCCTGCCGCTGATAATCACATGGACTGCTTTTTTTTCTTTCATTTGGGACCTCATTGATGTTCGTTCAAAGATGACAACATAATTCTGAGCTCTGATTCATCGATGATTTGAACCCCGACTGCTTTTGCTTTATCCAATTTGGATCCCGGCGAATCACCGGTAACCAGATAATCCGTCTTGCGGCTGATGCTACCGGAAACAACGCCCCCTGCCCCTTCAATCAGTTGTTTGGCCTGGGATCTTGTCATGGTTTCCAGCGTACCGGTTAATACGAATGTCACCCCCTTCAGCGGTGCATTAAATCTAATGTTATTTTCTTTTTCGATAGTAATTCCGCTGTTCAAGAGCTGATCTATTGTATCCCGATTTTTTTTCTGGGCAAAAAAATCAACAATGCTGTCGGCCACAATCGGACCGATGCCTTCAATAAGTTCAAGCGTTTCTGATGTTGCAGAAGCAATGGATTCAATATTTTCAAACGCATCAGCCAGAATTCTGGCAACGTGTTCACCCACGTGACGTATACCGAGCGCAAAGAGAAAACGCGGGAAATTGATCGTTTTGCTGTTTTCAATGGCAGATATGATATTTTGAGCCGATTTTATGCCCATGCGGTCCAGGTCTTTCAACCCCTCCACGTTTAAAATAAAAAGGTCAGCATATGAAAAGATTAACTTCCGGTCCACGAGCTGATCAATCAGTTTATCGCCCAGGCCGTCGATGTCAAATGCGCCTTTGGCCGCAAAATGTTTGATATTCGCTTTCACCTGTGCCGGGCACTGGACATTGATGCAGCGGGTTACCGCTTCTCCTTCGATCCGCACCACACCGGAACCGCAGACCGGGCAGTTTGAAGGCATCACAAATTGCCTTTCCGTCCCTTCCCGGCTGGATGTAATGACCTTAACCACTTCCGGAATAACATCCCCGGCCCGCTGAACAAAAACCATATCATTAATACGCACATCTTTTCTCAATACTTCATCTTCATTGTGCAGCGTCGCCCGGCTGACCATAACACCTGCGACATTCACCGGTTCGAGATGCGCAACCGGTGTTAAAGCTCCGGTTCGCCCAACCTGGACCTGAATATCAACGACGCGCGTCCGTTCCTGCAGCGCTTTAAATTTCAGGGCAATCGCCCACCGGGGACTTCGGGAAGTCGCCCCGATAAATTGCTGGTCCGCAAAACGGTCCACCTTCACAACCATTCCGTCAATTTCATAAGGGAGGTCAAGTCGCTTCGCATCCAGATCCCTGAAATATCTCATCACTTCCGAAAGCGGCGCTTTAGAGAGAATCAGCGGATTTATACGCAATCCCAGCTCTTTGAGCTGCGCTAATGTTTCCGCCTGGGAATCTGTTCTCAGAACATTCGGATCACTGATATTATAAATATAAATTTCAAGGGGACGTTGTGCCGTAATTGTCGAATCGAGCTGACGCAGCGATCCGGCGGCGGCATTTCTCGGGTTGGC
>JAHECJ010000440.1 GCA_024641805.1 Desulfococcus sp. | reverse complement strand
TCTTTGATCGCAGGGGGTGTTTTCTCCAGTTCCCAGAGGTCCTTAAAGAATAGTCTAAAAACGTTCACCGGTATGGGGTTCATTCCCGTCGGCAGCCCGATGCAATGTCTGGCCCACAGAGTCATCAGGACGTTTTGGCAGGTCATCAACCGGTCTTTAGAAAAATCTTCAGCATCGATGTTCATGCCGGACAGCAGGCGGTCATAGGCCATGGCTTCTTCCAGGATGCTTCGGGTCATTTCAATATCCGCCATGGTTTCAAATTCACGGTACAGATTGCCGGTTTGATAGTTGTCATAAAATTTGGGCCGTTTGATTAACAGGCCTCCGATCACGCCAACCAGTCGCTCTCCCCAGAAACTCAATGAAAGTTTGTTTTTCGAAAACCAGCTGTCCAACTGCCATGATTTTGCCTGCTGCCGGAGCGCGGCAATTTCGCCATATCCGGTGCGGAATAAATCAACCAGCGGATATTTTTTGATATACTCGGCCGCTATAGCATCGGTGGCGGCTTTATCCTTGAGAAGCAGGCTTTCGATTGCGATGCTGATAAATCCGCAGGCTTTTCTGACCACTTTTCTTAGCTCGTCCCGGCTGTGAACCGGGGTCTGTTCCGCCACGATCAAATGATTGCAGACACCTGCAAATTCAAGCTGAAGCTGTTGCAGAATGCTGGAATTTGTGATTTTGCGTAAGGTCTGACTGAAAATACTTTCTTCTCCCATTATGAAAGTATAATTGATCGGCGCTGGAAAGAACATATCGGGTTCCGGCTGTTCCCGGATCATTTTTTTTCTTTTTTTTAAGTGATCGATGCTGATCGGCTGAAACACGCCAACCGCTTCATGAAACGGCAGAAATCCTTTTTCAGCCAGCCGGAAATTTCTCAGACGGAATGCTTCTTCTTCAGTTTCAGCCGTGATCACATTGGCGGCCCGGAGGAGTGTCTGCTGGTAAAAAACATGATCTGTATTGGCCAGAATATCCATCATGCGCATGACTAATTCCTGGTGCTGTTCCTTGAAATCGTCTTCCGCGTCCGTCCCGTATTCTACATCCGGAATCCGGAAGTAGAATATATCGTCATAGGTGATAAAACCATCCCCAAAATCTGATGGATCCTGATCGTCTTCCCGAACAATAATTTCAATGGAGTGAAACAAAAAATATTCCATCAGGTGCGGTGTTTCTGTTGCCGCCCAGTGAATAAAGCGCTGGGGGTCGGCTTTGAGCATGAGACCCATCCACCGCGTGACGGCGTTGAGATTGATCCGGTCTTTTTCCCAGCTTTCTATATCAAGAATATATTCCCACTGGCGCTCCGAGGCCATTGAAATCAGATCCAGCGATTCTTCCGGACCAATATCATGGATCAGGAAAACCAGGTCTTCTTCCGCAAATGAGTGAACCAGCGCATTGGGTTGGGGATGGTCTAAAATGGCATCCAGAGCCTGTTTCCCATCCATTGAGAGAATCTGCTTCCGGTCCGCAGCAAGTTTTTCAAGCCGTTTAAGGTGATCATTACGCTGCTCAATATCATTTATATGGTCATTCATTATTTGCTGCCGTTGGTATGGATTAAATGTTTAAAAAAAATAATTTTAACATCATTGCCAGCGATTTCAATATCAAACATTTGCAGAACAAGCGTTCGGGATTCAAAATTTAATTGTCCGGCGATATTCGTAAAATATTATAAAGATCCGATATGTTAAGCAATCTCGGAGTGCTGGCGAGATGAAAGAGTGAATGCCGATGATTTCATAAGTATCAGCAGACCCGGAATGGCAATCAGGGCACAGGCGATGAAAAAGCTTTCCCATCCCATGATCTTGACAGCGTAACCGGTGGGTGCCGAAGCGATGACCCGCGGGATTCCCATCAGGCTGCTGAGCAGGGCGTATTGCGTGGCCGTAAACCGTTTATCCGTCATCATAGCCATAAACGCCACAAAGGCGGCAGTGCCCATTCCGCTGCTCAGGTTTTCAAAACCGATTACCGCAGCCAGCGCGGGAATACTGCTGCCAAAATGCGCCAGCAGGGCAAAGCATGCGGTTGATAGGGATTGGAGAATCCCAAAAACCCAGAGGCTGGCGTACATCCCGATTTTTAAAGTCAGAATACCGCCGAAAAGAGCGCCGGCGAGGGTAGCCCAGAACCCGATCAGCTTTACCACCGTACCGATTTCGGTGGCGGAAAACCCGATATCCAAATAAAACGGCGTGGCCATTGATGAGGCCATGGAGTCACCGACCTTGTAAAGAAGGATAAAAGCCAGAATCCATAATGCGCCGGGGCGGCTGAAATATTCCATCAGGGGGTCGATGACGGCTGCCTGCAGACTCTTTGGCGGGTTCCCGTTTATTTTCGGTTCCGGAGCCAGAAGGGTGGTGATGATTCCCGGCATCAGGCAGGCCCCCATGATCAGGTATATCAGGGAAAAGGGTATATGGTCGGCAAGAATTAACCCGCCCCCTCCGGCCAGCAGCATCCCCATGCGATAGCCGTTTATATATAAGGATGATGCAAAGCCGAGTTCCGCATCGGCAATATCCTCCCGCCGATAGGCATCCACCACGATGTCCTGGGACGCGCTGAAAAATGTCACCAGAAAGGCGGAAAATGCCATCACGCCCGGATGCTCCGCCGGGCTCGATGTCCCAAGCCCTATGATGGAGATCATCAAACCGGATTGCGCGATGATCAGCCATCCCCGCCGGCGGCCAAAAAGCGGCGGAACATACCGGTCCAGAAAGGGGGCCCATAAAAACTTGATCGTATAGGGGAGCCCCACTAAAGACATGAGGCCGATGACTGACAGGTCGACGCCTTCAATCTTCATCCAGGCCTTTAATACATCGATGGTCAGCAGCAGCGGCAGCCCGCAGGAAAATCCCATGAGCAGGGCCACCAGCATCCGGGCGCTGAAAATGGTGCGGAGGATTTTTAGATTGGAATGGGGCGGCAAAGGGATCCTTTTGGATGATGTCATAATTCTTCAGGATACACGGCAAGGATGACTTCATCCAAAGGCCGTTTGGGAACATGGTGAATGCCGTCCTCATCGCGCCAGTACCTTATATTGCCGCTGGTATCGACGGTGGATTCAATGACGACTTTTTCAGCCGGTTCGCCGAGTGCGATCACCAGCATGATGGTCAATTCCGGAGGAATGTGCAATGCTTCCCGCAGCCGGTCCTTGTTGATAGCGCCGATAAAGCAGCCGCCCAGTCCCATTTCGGCGGCCCCGAGCAGGATACTCTGGCCGGAGATGCCGTGATCGCACCAGAATTCATTGCTGATGGCGGTATCTCCCAGTATGATAATATAAGCAGCGGGCCGCTCTCCTTT
>JAHECJ010000439.1 GCA_024641805.1 Desulfococcus sp. | reverse complement strand
ATTTTATTTATCCTGCGTGTTCTTACGAAGTTCACTAAAAGATCCTTTGATATTTCCTTCACACGTAATGGTTCCGGTATTAATATTATAGGCCATGGTATCGGCATTCAATGTCATCAATGGTCCGTTGATTTCAACTGGTTTATCGATTTTTATCATATGCGAACCGTGCATATAATTCAAGCTTTCGGTTGTCAGTGTGTATTGGGATGTTTCAGCAATAATGTTTCCGCTAACGGTCATATCATTAGTTTTGGAATTTAATAAGCCTTTATTCGCTTTCACGGTCAGATTCTGATTATCCTTCATAAAAAAAACAACTGAAATATCATTGAGGCGCGCCATGTTTTCAGCGGAATACAAGCTGGCTGAACTTGCTTCAAGCGTCCATTTATTAATTCCGTTTTCAGTGGCGACATGGCGAAAATTTTTTATGCTAAGGTTTGCTTCTGAGTTTTCAGGCGGGGGAGGAGGGGCGGTATTTTTTAAAAATGTTCGGTGCCGGACAAATACGGCAATAATTCCGGCAATGAGAAAAACGATGATCGTCCCGATGACAATATTGATTTTATGCGTATTTTTTAAAGACGTTAAATACAATTTTCAATAATCTTTTGAAGGAGATTCTTTGCGTCAAGAATCATTTCGCAAACTTCTCTGACAGCACCGTCGCCACCGTTGCGGCATGTGGTAATGTCGGCAATTTGTTTAACTGAATCGTGCGCATCAGCGACGGCAATGCTGACGCCGACTTTTTTCATAAGAGAAATATCCGGCAGATCATCGCCGACAAACGCCACGTCCTGGACAGCAAGATGAGTTTCGGACAGGATTGAATCAAAAACGTCACCTTTTGCCTTGATCCCATCATAAATCATTGAAATGCCAAGATCATTACAGCGGTTTAAGAGCGCCTCTGAAGTCCGGCCGGTGACAATGCCTACCTCAATTCCGGCGGACTGCAGCAACCGGATACCGAGGCCGTCTTTGACATTGAACATTTTTGTTTCAATGGCTTTACCAGAGTAAATAATATGTCCGCTGGTCAGGACGCCATCCACATCCAATAACAGGAGCTTTACGTGTTTGAGTTTTGAATGATTCATTTGCTAATGTTTAGATTTAATAAATTTAAATAACTATTTGATATTATATAATATAAAATCTATCTCTGCTGAATTATTTTCCGGGCATGTCAACGAATTGATTTACTGCAATGCGCCCTCGATGGCCTTTAACTGTTTCAATAGTTCTTCCAGGTCTTCAAGGCGCATGGAATTCGGCCCGTCGGAAAGTGCCATTTCGGGATTTCGGTGGGTTTCAATAAACAAACCGTCCACTCCCGCGGCAATTGCGGCACGGGCCAGTAGTGGAACAAACTCACGCTGCCCTGATGAAGCCGTGCCTGCTCCGCCGGGAAGTTGCACGCTGTGGGTGGCATCGTAGATAACGGGGCATCCTGTGGTTTCATGCATGATCTGAATACACCGAAAATCCGTCACCAGATTATTATAACCGAAAGAAGCCCCCCGGTCTGTCAGAACAATCTTTGAGTTGCCGGTGGATAAAATTTTATTTACCACATTTTTCATATCCCAGGGGGCTAAAAATTGACCTTTTTTAATATTGACCGGTTTGCCGGTTTTTGCAGCTTCAACAATCAGGTCTGTCTGACGGCAGAGGAAAGCGGGGATTTGAATGATATCCAACGCCTGGGCGGCCTTTTCCACTTCACTGACCTGATGGACATCTGAAATAACCGGGACTCCGAGTTCCTTTCGAATCGACGTCAGAATCTCTAGTCCTTTTTTTATTCCAGGGCCTCGGAAAGAATCAATCGAAGTCCGGTTGGCTTTGTCATAGGATGCTTTAAAAATAAACGGCACATTGAGCCGGGCGGTCATTTTTTTCAGCTGTTCTGCGATGTCGAAAGTTGTCTGCTCATTCTCAATCACACAGGGTCCTGAAATAAGAACAAAGGGTTCAGGGCGACCAATTCGGATGCTGTTGACTTGTACCGGGTTTACCATTGTGTCTCCTCAGAAAGGTGTATAGGACTATCAATTCGTTTTTACGGCAATTTTTATGTCGGCATTGAATTTGATGTTTTTAGTGCATTGTTAAAATGTTTAAGCCAGTTTTATATTACAGATAAAAATTTTTTTAAATACTATTCTGGGAAATGGGTCGTTCAAAAAAGTGATTTTTTGTTTTCGGCATAAAAAAACCGGGAACTCAATGCGTCGAAAATAGTCAATTCCCCAGGAACCGCATTTAAATAAATATTCAAACACAGATTGATTCACGATTAATGAATAATTCGAATTTACGAACCTGTTACCGTGCGTATTTTGAAAAGTCAAGATACGAAAATAAGGCCTTGCTAACAGGGGTTATACCTGTTAAAAATGTTAAATTTATGCCGTGGATAACGTATTAGGAGCGTCCGGATGATGTTTAAAAGACAGGATAAGGGGAAAAGACTAAAAAAATGGTTGCTTATCGTCTTTTCATTATTGATTTTGATCCCTGCGATTTATATTTTAATCAATAAATTAGAGGGGGAGAAACCTCTAATCAACCTGAATCTTTTGTCAACGGTTGTTCCCGCTAATTTTGAAATTTCCGGGTATGCCGATGATCAAAGAAGCGGTATTAAAAAGTTATGGATCAGTCTGCTGCAGAACGGAAAAGAAACGGTTCTTTTGGATGAGACATATCCTGTCCGGGGCTTTTTACAAAAAGGGTCCATTCTTCGAGCGCCTGTTAAAATCGATGTTAACACTGAAAAAATGAAGATTGCCGATGGCCATGCAAAGTTGAGAATTGCAGCCTGGGATCATTCCTGGCGGGATTGGTGGAATGGAAATCAAACATATATTGAAAAAGATATCATATTTGACACAAAACCGCCGGCCCTGTCCGTTCTGAGCAGTCAGCACAATGTTGCCAAAGGTGGATCAGGCCTGATAATTTATAAATTATCCGAACAATGCCCGCAAAGCGGTGTTTGTGTCGGAGATGATTTTTTCCCGGGTTATTCCGGATATTTTAACGACAAGAATATTTATCTGGCTTTTTTTGCGATTCCATTTGATTATGACGCCAAAACCGATTTTTTTGCAAAGGCGGTTGACCTTGCGGGTAACAGCACGCGAAATAATTTTTATCATCATATTCGCAATCGCAATTTTAAAACCGATACGATCAATATTTCTGAGAATTTTTTAAACTGGAAATTTCCAGAATTTCAGGCAGTTGAAGGCTTTCCGTCCGGCGAATCGCCGGCGGGAAAATTTATTTTTATCAACACTGACCTCAGAGAAAAAAACAATCAAACGATTCTTGGAAAC
>JAHECJ010000438.1 GCA_024641805.1 Desulfococcus sp. | reverse complement strand
AAGTTTCGGTCTGACCGTATATGTAATAGTAGGTCCCCCCGGTCATTTTCTGATATCCGTCAATATCTTCGGGCGTGCCGAGCCCCACCACCGACCGGAGCGTCGGAAGGGTTCGTTTTTTTTCTCCGGCCGCTTTCAGAATGGAGGCGAGAATAGGCGGAAAATCGAAAAACAATGACACACCGAATTCGTCAATCAGCCCGGCGGCTTTTTCTGCATCGAACTTGCTGATATTCACGTTCAGGGCGCCGGCCTGAAATGCGGCAACGGCCATGAACAGTCCGCCCACATGAAACAGGGGTAAAAGGCTCAGATGGACGTCTTTTTCGGAGAGTGCAAAGTAGTAGTCCAGATGCAGACACGCACACAGCATGTTGGCATGGCTTAGAAGCGCCCCGCGGGGCTGGCCGGCAACCGCCGCCGTATGGATGATCACAAGGCCGTCGTCGCTTTTTACCTCTGGCGTCCCGCCCATTTCACCACCATCGAGCAGGGAGGCGAATAGCTGAAACCTGCCATTGTCGCCTTTCAGATTATAGCACTTCTGCACCGACGGCAAATCCGGGCGGCGCGATGTAATCATGTCCTGAAACTCTTCATCCGCAAACAAAAGCACAGGGGCACAGTCGTTGAGTATATAACAGATTTCGTCGGCACTCAGCCGCCAGTTGATCGGGAGAATGATTGCTCCCAATGCAGCGGCCGCGCCATAGAGCAGGAAATATTCGATGCTGTTTTTCCCCAGCACGCCCAGGCGGTCGCCTTTTTCAATACCCGCCGCTTTCAGACCTCCTGCCAGAAGATCCACGCGGCTTTTTACATCACTGAATGTCAACGAAGACCTGTCATCGGCTTCGTACCATGCCATCGCCTTAGGGAAAGCACCAGCATTGCGATGGATCAGGTCATAGAATGTAAAATCATAAAGTCCCATGGGATTTCTTCCTGTCTGACGGTGTTGGGTTCAGGCTCTATTTGACAGCCACAACCGGACAAGGCGCTTTCAAAATAATATATTGGGCCGTTGAGCCAAGAATGATCTTCTGAGTTTTTGATTTCTTTTTAATCCCGACATATATCAAATCGATATCGTTATCCTGGGCAAACTTCACAATATCCTCACCGGGAGACATGCCGCGAGCGAGTTGATGGGTTTCGCACGTGACGCCCTGTTCCTCCATAAATTGTCTGGCGTCGCTGAGAGACTTTTCTGACCGCTCAATTTCATTGAGCTTTTCCCCGGAGCCGCCTTCCATGGAAGTCAGAATAAAAACTCTGGCGTTAAATATCCTGGCGTGTTCCCGAGCCAGCGACAGGGCCTTATTGGAAAGATCCGTGCCGCTATACCCCACTAAAATGTTCATTATTGTTCCCTTCTCCGGGCGTTTTGCCCCCCTCTGGTTATATTATTTTTAAGTCGGCTACATCCACCGTTTCCGACGTTTATAAGACTTGATTTCCTTAAATGACTTGCGGCCGCCTCCCTGGGTCACTCCCATGTAGAACTCCTTAACGTCCGGGTTGCTTTTAAGCTCCTCGGACGGCCCTTCCAGAACGATTTTACCTGACTCCATAATGTAGGCATATTGTGATATTTCCAGAGCGATCTTCGCGTTTTGCTCTACCACCAGAATCGTGGTATTCATCTGCTTATTGATCAGCTCAATATTCTGAAAGATCTCTTTTACCAATAGCGGCGCCAGGCCCAGCGAAGGTTCATCCAGCATGAGCATCTTGGGAGCAGCCATCAAAGCCCTCGCAATGGCTATCATTTGCTGTTCACCACCGGAACAATATCCGGCAAGCCGCTGGGTGATATTGGACAACCGTGGGAAATGCTTATACATCAGCTCGTGGTCTTTACGAATTTTCTGCTGACCATCTTTCCGGATAATGGAACCGACCCGAATATTTTCATCCACCGTCAGATGCTTAAAAATGCGGCGGCCTTCCGGAACCATCACCGCCCCGAGTTTCACCACGTGCGTTCCCATTACATTGGTGATGTCATCTCCCCTGAACTTGATGAAACCATCCCGGATAAATCCGTTTTCCGGCTTGAGCAGCCCGCTGATGGCCCGCAGCGTTGTTGTCTTGCCCGCCCCATTGGTGCCGAGCAAGGCGACAATGCTCCCCTCGGGAACGTGAAGACTGACGCCCCTTAAGACCTGCACGATATCGTTATAAACGACTTCGATGTTGTTGACTTCCAGCAATTGTGGTGTTTTATTTGTATCCATCAGGCGCTTTTCTATCAATGATAACTATTGGATGATTTCCGAAAACTCGAGAAATCGGCTCCCGGCAAACCCTACCCCGCTGTCCGCGGATGCGGCCAGCGGGCATGGGAGGGTCTGCTTTAGGCTTTTTGCCGGATATTCAAACTATTTAATTTTGCTGGTATACACCGGAATAAACGGCTTACCCACAGACTTGAATTTTCCGTTTTCAACGGCATACAACTGTAGCGTGTCGACCCCCTGGTGGTCGTCTTTGGAGAAGGTTACCGGACCGACGGTGGTCTCCGGATAAAAAGCGTTTATTCCGTTCATGGCCAGCAGTTCCTCATAGAGTGCTTCCTTGGTAATTTCCTTGCCCTTGTCCTTGGCCCGTTTGATCGTTTCTGCGGCAACCTGGGCCACCATCAGTCCGTTGGCATAGTTGTGGGAATTGGCGGCCTTATCATCACGGCCGTATCGTTTGGCAAGGGCAAGCTGGGCATCCGTACCCGAACCCGGCTCGGACGTGATGATGTAGGAGGTCGTCCAGTAGAAATTTTCGGCCGCAGCTCCGGCCAGGGCGATCAAATCATTGCCGCCGGTATAATGGCAGCCCAGAAACGTGATCTTCCCTTTCTCGCCGAAAGTCTTGGCCACGAGTCCAAGGCGGCTGGCGTCATTGAGCATTACGGCTACCGGCGATTGGACCGTCTGGCAGATGACATACTGGACCCCCTTGCTTTTGAACCGTTGAAGCATGGCTGTGTTGTCAAGATCTTTGCCGTGTTCCACCACTTCCACGATTTCCATGTCAAGACCAGCGGCAACGGCTTTCTTAACATCGTCCACCGGTCCTCTGCCGAATGCGGACGGATGAACAAACAGGGCGACCTTAGGTTTTTTGCCATCGTTATTGTTCACAACGTATTCTGCCAGACCGATGGCCTGTGCCGAATATGATGCGATCGGAAGGAAAATATAGTTCGAGTCCTCCAGATTACCCGCGTGAAACGAAGCGGGGATGACCAGAATTTTGACCTCTTCGAAATCGCGTTTCAAAGCGAGCGTGCTTCCGGTGGAATAATTGAGATAAAACACGATTCCCATATCCAGATACTCTTCAAAATTACGCTTAGTGATATCCGTTT
>JAHECJ010000437.1 GCA_024641805.1 Desulfococcus sp. | reverse complement strand
GGGTCTCCCGAGGCTAAAAGCATTGCCATAAAATCAGCGTCCTGGGAGGCGGTCACATATGCGTTTAACTGGCACATATTTTTAAGATGCGCACCGGTCAGGTTCACCTGCATCAGCGGATACCCCGGGACATTCTGCTGCGTCGGATCCAGTGTCATTCCCAGCGGAAGCACGCTGTACATATCGGCAAACGTCACCTGCTGGCCGAGGGCAAAGCCGTTCCGGACCACGCCGTTGGCTGCAATGCCGATACCGCCGTCCATGCCGCCCAACATATATCTCAAAGAATCTGCCACCAGGTTCCCCATTCCGGTTTCGTCCGCTCCAACAGGTTTTCCGAGATTATCCGAACCGGCCCCGGCAATCACCGTATTGATTTCAAGGCCAAGTTCAGGAACAAGCACTTCATTGATTCCTGCATTAATCATTCCCATCACATAATCCATGGACGGATCACCGGGGGTGCTGTCGTCAATGCCATGATTGGTGAGAACAGCATCCGTGACGCCGGTTCCGATTTCCACCGTGACGTCCAGCTGCGCCAGGTTTTTCCCGTAATAGCCGGCGCAGAAAATGCGGGTGCCGTTTTCAAGCACGACATTGTCCGTCATCTGGTGTTCATGTCCGGATGCGATAATATCGATGCCGGTGACGTTTTTGGCCAGATCAATATCATCTCCGCCAGGCATTATACTGTCTGGATCCGTAATCCCTGAATGGGAAAGCGCAACCACGATGTGGGCTTCCATTTCATTTCTCAGGTAATCCACCTGCTGCTGGATGTATTCATAATCATGATCAAATGTGACAGGCGGTGTCAGTGGGGCATCATTATCTGCACTGCTGCCGAGCAGACCGATAATGCCGACTTTCAACCCGTTATCAAGGGTTTTAACCATCATATTCCGGATCACCCCGGCAGCGGCAAACGCTTCCAGGCCATCATCGTCCGTTCCGGCATCGCCATCGGTTTTCATGTTGGTGGCAATGATGGGAACCGTGAAACCGGTCCCGTCCTCGCCCACAGCATTGTTGATAATCATCGCCAGGCCGGCGGGTCCATAATCAAATTCATGGTTTCCGAAGGTTACGGCATCATAGTTCATAAACTCCATAAAATAAAAAGCCGCCGGCGTATCACCCAATGTGAGGTCATATACCGTCCCCATCAGAAAGTCACCGGAATCGACCAAAAGAGAAGGCGTGCCCTGTGCCATAGCTGCAAGACGAATACGCGCGATCTCAGTTGTCAGGCGCGCATACCCGCCCTGGGTCTGGTCGCTTCCTCCGGGTCCGGAACTGTCAGATCCGTCTTCCGGGCTGTAGGTTAAAGAGGATCCTGTGCCGCTTGCCCGGTGGTGGACATCCGTAGTTTCCATCAGCGTAAAGGAAACCGTATCCCCGTCTGAAAGTATCGGCGGTGCGGGTTCATCAGGCCTGCTGTTATGGGAATCACTACAGGCGGCAAGGGTAATTACCATTAATACGGAAAATATCAATGCATATATTCTTTTCATAAAACCTCCCGGGAGTCATTATATTGATAAATCGAATTAGAATGCCAGGTCAAAACCGAATGCGACTGTCGTTGTCGAGTTTTCAGTTTGAACGTCAACCGGCGGCAGACCATTGTTGGCCGCCTGAAGATATTCAATGGTTTTGTCATCCCAGATTGTCTGCCCCACTGCAAAATTAAATGTCACGCCTTGTTTTATTTTCCAGGCAAACCCGGTTCCAATGTGCCAGTTGTCGGTGTATAGGACTTCAAATGCACCGATTTCCTGGTAATACGCTGCGATATTATCCCATTCGAATTTTGTGTAGATAGTGCCGATGCTGACAAGAAACGCATCATTCACCTGATAGGCAAACGTCCCTCCCAGGCTCCAGACGTCCCCGGCTTGGTCGGAAACATCGGTGCCGTCATCAAATTTCCCCCAGTTGGCCTGTTTCTGGAAATACCAGTTGAAATCCATTTCCGTGGTAAATTCCGGAGACAACCGGTATTCTGCGCCAATACCGAACATGGCAGGAAAATCCCGCCGATTTTTTTCCTTGTAGTCCGCCAGCCCGAATTCTTCCGGAAAATCATTTTCTTTCAGATCGGTTTCAAAATCAAGTTTCACTCGGGACTCATACCGAAGCCCGATGTTGAGATCCTGTGTCGGCGAAACATTCATCCCTATAACACACCCGAAGCCGTCCGCATCTGTATCATACTTCAGTTTCCACACAGTATCGTTGCCGTATGCATCGATAAACGTTGCGCCGGCCTTGACCTCATTTGATGCATTGATATACCGGACAGCCAGCGCAAATGAGACCATTTCATCAAGTTGACATGCGACACCGGCCTCAGAGGCCAGATAAATGGATGAAGCTTTCAAATGATCATCCTTAAAAGCTGTAAACATGCCGCTGGACCCCATAACAGTCGTTGCACCGATAAACTGGGTATTCACGGAGCCGTCCGGATAATCCGCCGTGGCACCGCCACCGGGAATGTAAACACCACCGAAAAAAGCCAGCGTGTCTTTGCGATAGGCGCCATAAAAATTGGGCACAAAATAATCCGGACCGTCCTGTTCACAGGATTTTCTTGTGTCTGACGATGGCAAACCGAGATCAAACGTGTGCTCCGGACTTCGGAACAGGGTCTGATTGCCGATATTGAGGTGGAATCCTTCAGACATCTTTGTCAGCCCGGCCGGATTATAGACCACGATATCCGTTGAATCCGTGGCCGCATTCCGGTTTCCGGTCCTTATCCACTCCGGACTCATGTTCGACAATTGATCGATATTGGCAAACACATCTGACGCAACCATTAACAGCGTGCAAACCAGGACACAAATAACGAATTTTCCGTTTCTCATCAAACATCCCCCTTTCTGTTTCAGTGATCGGTGCTCAACAACAATTTGACTGATGATCGCTGCAGTGAATACTGTTTAGTATAAAATAAAATTGAGGAACTGATCAATTCATTACAAATATTTTCTATCTGAAAAGCTAAATAAACGGCATCTTAAAATGAATGCAGAATATTATGGTCGGGAAAATAAAGACAAGTTTTTCTGGCTTACAAATATGACTGAGTGACTGCTCATTGTCAATTGAATTATTCGAAATTAACCTGAAACACACCACCAGCAGAAAAAACAGGCGGCGCTATCCTCGCTTATTTAGCAGCATATATGTAATTGAATAGATTAAACTATTGAGTTTTTATACAAACTGTATCATACAATATTCATTCAACCGCGAACTTTTCGATTTTTAAACGGAGACATAATGCCGCAGAAAAACGGGACTTCAGTATATCGCCCTCAATGGCGCACGGGGCTTGGGTTTTTATTGGCGGCCATCGGATCGG
>JAHECJ010000436.1 GCA_024641805.1 Desulfococcus sp. | reverse complement strand
CACAAAATCAATAAACCGTTCGTGGCCATGCGGTATCATTCCCTGGCCGTATCAAAGGAAAATTTACCCGCCTGCCTGGAAATTACCGCGGAAACCGAGGACGGAGAAATTATGGGATTGCGGCATCGCACGCACCCCACTGAAGGAATTCAGTTCCATCCGGAATCCATCATGACTCCGGTTGGGAAACGGCTTCTGCGAAATTTTATTAATTTAAACAAGGAGACCGCTGATGTTTAAACAGCTTTTAAGCAAAATTATTCACCGTGAAAACCTAAACGAAAATGAAATGTCGGCAATGATGATGGAAATATTTTCCGGTGACAGGACCGATGCACAGATCGGGGCATTCATGGGCGCTTTGGCCACCAAAGGTGAAACCTTCGAAGAACTTGCCGGCGCGGCCACCGCCATGCGGAGAAAAGCCCATCGGATTGAGGCCATGGCACCCATCATTGTGGATACCTGCGGAACCGGCGGAGACGGAGCCAAAACCTTTAATATCTCAACCACCACCGCCTTTGTGGTTGCCGGTTGCGGCGTCACCGTCGCCAAACACGGCAACCGATCCATTTCCAGCCAGTGCGGCAGTGCGGATGTGCTCGAATCCCTGGGAATGAAAATCGATGTCGATCCGGAAATCGTGGAGGAAGCCATTGCGGAAATCGGCATCGGGTTCCTGTTTGCGCCGATTTATCACAGCGCCATGCGGTTTGCGGCAAATGCGAGAAAAGAAGTCGGCCTGCGCAGTATTTTCAATATGCTGGGACCGCTGACCAACCCGGCGGCTGCCAACTGCCAGCTCTTAGGTGTTTTTGCGCCGGAACTCACCGAAATGTTTGCCCAGGCCTTAAAACTTCTGGGGGCCCGGCGTGCCTTTGTGGTGCACGGCCATGACGGGCTCGATGAAATTTCCATTTGCGCCCCCACCCGCATTTCAGAACTGAAAGACAATCATATCAGCACCTATGACATCCGGCCGGAGCAATTTTTCGAACAGGCGGCGAATCCGGCTGATCTGACAGGCGGAACCCCACCGGAAAATGCACAAATCACTAAAAATATTTTAAACGGTGAAAAAGGTCCCAAACGGGATGTGATTTTGATCAATACATCCGCAGCGCTCGTGGCTGCGGGAAAAGCAGATAAATTTCAAGAGGGCATCCATTTGGCAGAAAAATCAATCGACAGCGGAGCTGCCCTTGCCAAACTCAATGCCTTGATTTCGTTTACGCAGGAGAACGGATAATGGCGCCTGATTTTTTAAGCCAGATAATAGAATACAAACAGCATGTCATTTCCAAACAGAAACGGTATCGATCTGAAAGCAGTCTTCGCCGAGATGCGGAAAAAGGTCTTGTGCGTCGTCCATTTATCAAACGCATGGAACCGGATGATTCAGCAACCATTCATATCATCGCTGAAATCAAGCGCGCATCTCCCTCCAAAGGCCTGATAAAACGTGACCTGAATGCTTCGGCGTTTGCGGCGGCGTATGAACGCGGAGGTGCCTCAGCCATTTCCGTGCTCACCGAAGACCACTGGTTTAAAGGAAGCATCGATGATTTAACCGATGCCCGTGAGGCATCCACACTTCCTGTTCTGCGGAAAGACTTTACCATATCCGCTTACCAGATTTATGAATCCGCAGTCATCGGTGCGGATGCCATCCTGCTGATCGTTCGCATTCTGTCTGAAAATCAGCTCAAGGACTATCTCACTTTGTGTTCAGAATTGAACCTGGATGCGCTGGTTGAAATTCATACAAATGATGATATTAACAAAATGAAAAACACCGGCGCCCGCCTGATCGGCATCAACAACCGCAATCTGCGATCGTTTGATACGGATATCAACACGGCAATCGATCTCGTGGCCGCCCTTTCCCCCGGGCAGATACCGGTGGCTGCGAGCGGTATTCACAATCCAACGGATATTGAAAAAAACCGGGCAGCGGGAATCCTACATTTTTTAATCGGTGAAAGTCTTGTCCGTTCACCGGATCCTGCCAACTTTATCCAATTACTTAAAAAAGAGGGAACCGAATTTTAATGGAAAGTTTTTTACATCCGAAATTTCCGCAAATCAAAATATGCGGGCTGACAAGAACCGACGACGCACTCAAATGCGCTTCTCTGGGCGCAAATGCCATCGGTCTTGTTTTTTTTAAAAAAAGTCCGCGTTATGTCACGCCGGAAAAGGCAAAGCCCATCTGCGACGCACTTCCGGAAACCATTTCCAGGGTCGGCGTATTTGTGAATGAACGGTTCAATTCATTGATCGATATCGCTTTTACATGCGGCCTGACCACGATCCAGCTCCATGGGAATGAACCGCCGAAATTCGTTAATGATCTCATGGACCAAGGGCTTAATGTCATTAAGACATTATACATGGAAAGCCAGCCGTCCGTCCATCAGGCGCCCACCTATTCCGCGTCCGCCTATCTGGTTGAATGTGCTGAAGGCATTCTCCCCGGCGGCAATGCCATGACCTGGAACTGGCAGGATGCCGCCGGATTTGGCATGAAACATCCCATGCTGCTGGCCGGAGGACTGTCACCGGAAAATGTGGCCTCAGCAATTCATCAGGCCATGCCGGATGCCGTGGATGTCAGTTCCGGAGTCGAAAGCGCTCCCGGTAAAAAAGATATGTATAAAGTGAAAGAATTCATAAAAGCAGTCCGGGGATGTTCCCCCAAAAGAGAATTACGGAGGATTTTTTAGATGAATCCAGACACACATTTTAATTCGCGGATGTATCCTGATGCCAATGGTCATTTTGGAATCTATGGGGGCCGTTATGTGGCGGAAACCCTGATGCCGGCGTTGATCGAACTGGAGGCGGCCTTTAAAAAATTTCTGCCGGACCCCGAGTTCAAAAAAGCATTAAACAGCCTGCTGAAAAATTATACCGGTCGACCCACTCCGATATTTTCAGCTGAACGACTAAGCCGTTCTCAGGGCGGTGCGTCCATCTATCTAAAACGGGAAGATCTCACCCATACCGGCGCGCACAAAATTAACAACACCCTCGGCCAGACCCTGCTGGCCAAATGGATGGGGAAAAAGAAAGTGATTGCTGAAACCGGCGCCGGCCAGCACGGGGTGGCCACCGCCACGACGGCGGCGTTGTTCGGCATGGAATGCAAAATTTTCATGGGCGTGGAAGATATAGAGCGCCAAGCGCCCAACGTCAAGCGCATGGGGCTGCTGGGAGCGGAAGTGGTCCCGGTGGAATCCGGAACAGGGACACTTAAAGACGCCATGAACGAAGCCCTTCGATACTGGGTCAGTGCGGTCCGGGACACCTTTTATGTGATCGGCTCAGTCGCCGGTCCCCACCCCTACCCGGTCATGGTTCGCGAATTCCAGAAAATTATCGGCGA
>JAHECJ010000017.1 GCA_024641805.1 Desulfococcus sp. | reverse complement strand
ATACACATTGTTCGGGAGGTTCGTGGGTTTCCCTGCAACGAGTCTGTCCTTCACCGCCCCGGTGGGCAGAAGGTCTGATTTGATATCGTCCGTTCCCGGACGGGCCCTGTCTTTGCCAGCCAAGTCTTTATCTCCCCGGTCGGGTCGTCTGTCGTAGAGATTTCCGTCGCTGGGCAGGTTGGCGGGATGACCGCCGGATGGTTTTTCAATCGGATGTGCGGGTGCCGGCGGCCTGTATCCGGGTGGCCGATAATAGGGAGGACGATAGTAAGGAGGACCCCACCATCCGCCGTAATAAGGGTATCCCCCCCATCCATAACCGAAATGGGAACTGAACGGCCCGTAATAGTAAGTATAACCGAAACTCCACCCATAATAGTAACTGTAGCGGACACCGTAACCGTAGGTTACCGGCCTCGGATAATAGTGATAGCGGTACCAGGGGTGGTAATAATACCCGGTGCCGTACACGACAACACCATGATAGACATAACATCCGGTATATCCGGGAGTATAACCGACATAAACGACATCGGGCGTTGAATCATAAATATAGACATACTTGATATTGTTGACCGGGCAGGATGGCGGTATATCCTTGACGTCGGCTGGCACGGAATCGGCCACTGCCCAGGGTCCTTTGGCGCCGGAAGCGACAAACCAGACACCGTTGTCCACCGCATAATAATTATCAGCTATCCGAAGAACCGGCGTTTCGGTATTGACGGCATACAGCAACTTTGTTCCTTCAATTGCCTTAAACTCCGGTTCACCGTCATATTCCACCGTTAATTTAGCTTCCGATCTTTTAATCACGGCTGTTTCAGGAATCTGGGCATCTAAGACAGCCTCGTCTGCTTCCTGGGTGCCGGGAACACTGGCCAGGAGATACGATTTTTTTGAATCAGCAGGGATATCGGAAAAACTTTGCGGCACCTTTTCAAATGGAACATACGTCCAGGGTCCTTCAAATTTTTCGGAGGCGTACCATCTTCCGGATAACATTAGAAAATATCGTTTTGAAACGATTTCGTACAGAAGATCGCTGGAAGTATTTTCGACATACATTATGTTATTGCCGGGAAAGGATTTGAACTTCGGTTTCCCATCAATGGAAAGAATTTCCGTCGGCTTTGTGGCGCCGAAGACCGCCATATCAGCTTCGACCATGACGGCTTCTTCCCCTTCGGCCGAATCCGCTTTCTGCAGGGCAGCCACGTCCTCTGGAGGGGTGGTTGTCTCATCCCATTTTCCGGCCACTTGTTTGGCCTGATACCAGGAATCTTTTCCAATCAGGTAAAAGGTTTTGTCCTTTTCTCTGAAAACCATGGGAAACGGGGTGTTAATCACGGCCTTTAATTCGGTTTTCTCAATGGGTTTCAATATGGGTTCCCCGTCCACCAGAACAAGGGTTGCGGGATAATCCACATAAATAATTTCGGGCGGTTCGTTGTTTAGATCCCGTTCTGTTTTCAGTCGTTGTCCTTCTGTTTCTATCCCGGCGACAATCTGGTCAATAGAAAGCGAAATATCCCATGAGGGGATTTCCTTTTTCAGGATATTGGCAAACCATTTTTCTTGCTCGGGTTTGGCGTTTGGGAAACGGGATCGGACGGTTTCAATAGATATCAGCCTGACCATGCGGTCGTCGCGCCGGGTTTCCATTCTCGCCTCAACCCAGACTGCTCCGAATACCGGCTCCTCCATTTCGGGGGATTGAACCGAAGCGGCAAAACGGGCGTGCAGCCGGTTGCCCTCAAAACTCTCCAGCTGGGGCTGGTAGATGGTAATCTTTGCTTCCTGGGTATCGATAACCCTCGGCCAGTTCAGTTCCGGAGGGGTTTCCCCCGCCGGGGGATCTTCCTGAGCCGCAGCAGAAAATACCGTAAGTGAAAGCATGACCACTGCCAGCAGCCCAATCCATTTTTTACCCATATCGGAATCCTTCTTTGAGGTGATTTAAGGGAAAGAAAAGTTTTAAATTTCATGGTATCCAACAACAAAAGTTATGTCAATTATCCCCGCTTGAATTTGCATTCCATTGCACTCTTAATTTCATTTGAAGATTTTTCAAAAATTGGACGCTATAACTCAATCAACATTTTGTATATCTTAAAAAAAGAAGATATTAATAATGACCGTTATCGACTGTTCACTGCTGAAAATTCCGTAATAGTGTCGGAACATACATACATGAACAATTTGATTTAAAAAGGTTATCATGATCGATTATTTAACCGGAGCATTACTTCATATTCCCCCAATGCTGCGCTTTGCCTTAGCAATGTCGATCTTTCTTGTAATACCTGCATTGGTTGCCTTTGTAACAATAAACAGTGCCGGCAATCGACTCATTGATGACCCGATTGTCAATTCGGTGATCG
The DNA here is from genome assembly GCA_024641805.1 of Desulfococcus sp. Lineage (GTDB taxonomy): Bacteria > Desulfobacterota > Desulfobacteria > Desulfobacterales > Desulfosalsimonadaceae > SURF-3. The sequence continues at coordinate 10,363 of JAHECJ010000017.1, read as the reverse complement.
TGCTTCTGGTCATCACATCCTTCCCGGCGCTTTTCTTACTGAATTGTTTTCTCGACGGTTTTTTAAGACACAAAGAAACGTATAAAATAAAACAGGAGAAAGGTGTCTTTGCTTTATCATTGAAAAATATAAGGAGGCGGGAGAGTCATATTCAGCCCTCAGGATTTTTTTTGACAATATGAATGGATCTATTATTCAAATTTCAAAGAGGGGTGCTCAATTTTAACCCCGTTCACCTTCCCGGTCCAGGGGGATATCCCATTTTTTCATATATTTCCAAATTGAAACGCGGCTGATACCCAGTTGCCGGCCCGCCTCCGCCTTGTTCCAGTCACAGGCCTTCAAAAGCCCGGTCAATTCAGTTTTTGTCAGTTTAATCCTTTTTTGAGGTTTTTCGTTAGCGATGCCGTTATGGGTTGCCGACGGAGACCTCCGGTGGATAATTTCAACCGGAAGGTCGGCGATATCTATCCGCTTGCTATTACATACGACAAAGGCATGCTCAATGGCGTTTTTTAATTCCCGGACATTTCCCGGCCACGAATTGGACATCAGTGCTTTCATGGTTTCATTTGAAACTTCGGAGATCTCTTTTCCGGTCTGGTGGTTAAATATTTTTATAAAATGTTCGGTCAGCAAGGGAATATCCTCCCGGCGGTCTCGGAGCGGCGGCATGTTAATCGGATATACTTTCAGGCGGTAATAAAGATCCTCGCGAAACAACCCTTCACGGACCCGGGAGAACAGAGCCTTATTGGTCGCCGCGATAATCCGGAAATCCACTGCGCGTTTGACGGATTCGCCCACGCGCTCGATTTGCCTTTCCTGAATCGTACGCAGCAGTTTTAGCTGTATAAAAGGGCTGATTTCGCCGATCTCATCTAAGAAAATGGTTCCGCCGTCCGCTGATTCGAATCGTCCTTTTCGGTCCTTATGCGCGCCGGTAAATGCTCCCTTAACATGACCGAAAAGTTCGCTCTCCAGCAGAGATTCTGAAAGCGCACTGCAGTTCACTGAAACCAGGGGCCCCTGTGAACGGTCACTGTTATAATGGATAGCACCGGCCACAAGTTCTTTGCCGGTTCCGCTTTCCCCCTGGATCAAAATTGTTGCGTCACTGTTCGCTGCCGCCGTGATGGATCCATAAATCTCTCTCATGATCCGGCTTTTTCCGATGATATTTGAAAATCGATGTGTTTCGGCGAGTTTTAAATGGATTTCTTTTGTTTTTTCCCGGGAGTTGATCAGATCTGTCAGGTCCGTGATGGTTTCAACAACGCCCACCACGGTGCCGTCCGTGTCGGTTACCACGCGGGCATTTTTTACTACATGGATTTGTTGGCCGTTTTTGTGAACAAGTTTGCATTCTTTTGAATCCACACATCCTTTCTGGAATATTTTGCACAGGTGGATGTCCTCCGGACAGCTGCGTTTAAAACATTGGTTGAATTTCATCATGTTGCAGGTTTTCCCGATGGCTTCCTCCGCATCATAACCGGTAATTTTTTCCATGGATGGATTCCAGGACGTGATTTTTCCATCAGGGTCTAAAGTAAAAACACCTTCCGCCATTGAATCCAGCAGAAGGCCGGCAAAACGGTTATCCCATATTTTCGTTTTCAACAGGTTCCTCTTTATTTTTCTTTGCATTTGTCGGCCTAATCAATGATGTCGTTTTGAAACTGTTAATTAATAAATAATTAACGTTAACCTGTCAACAAATTAACATCGTTGATGTGGTCTTTGGCTTCAGTGAAAACAAATATACCCGTATATCTAATCGTCAGATAAACATTGGAAAGTTGGCTCTTAGATATAACAATCTGATTATAAAGCTTTTTTTAAAGTAATCGATGAACCGGAAATGCTTTAATTTCCCATTGTCTGTTTCTGGCATGGAAATTGTATTCCTATATGGGCCGGGACATCATTTAACGCATGACCCTGCGGATGAATCTGTTAACCGATGACATAAAAGAAGGAACGGGAATCAATGCCGATGGTTCGTTTGACACCTCTGAAATATTCGATTTTTTTTGCGGGTGTAATCATTCTGATAATCATAGCCGTGCCCTTTGCCGGCGGGGAAATCATTTCCCAGGAAAAAGACCGGCCATTGCGAATTGTATACGGCGGCCATTTGATGGGAAATATCGAACCGTGCGGCTGAAGTGAAAATCAGGCGGGGGGGCTTTCCCGTCAAAAAACACTGATTGATCAGATTAAAAAAGCATACGGCAATGACGGGACCCTGGTTCTGAATGCCGGCGATAATTTTGATATCGTGTCTCATGACAGAGATGCCGCGCCTTCCTTTATTCTGCGGGCGCTTGAAATCAGCGGCACTGAAGTGATCGCCCCGGGCGTCCAGGAAGTTGCATTTGGGCTGGAGAAGTTGCGGCAAATGATGGATAAATCATCCATTCAGGTAATTTCCGCCAATCTGCCGGGGTTTATGCCGTATACCCTGCTGTCGAAAAACAAGGGGCGAACCAAAGTGCTGGTGACTTCCGTTGTTGATCCTGAACTGCTGATTAAAAATGAGTCGCCGGCAAAAGGAATAATGGACCCGGTAGCGGCACTGCAGAGTATTCAGGAACAGATCCCCCATGATCTGTTTGTGGTTATCATGCACGCTGAACCGTCAATGATTTCATCGGTGATTGAAAAGTGCCCGGGCATTGATCTGATCATTGACGGAATGAATGAAAATTTTCCAAAAGATGAGGGGCACATCAATCCGCCGCAGGTTGTTGCAAAAATGAAATGACCCTGAATTTTTCAGACCCCGTGAAATTGAGGTCAACTGTTGGCCAGGTAACGGAAGACTCTCAAATTCTTTCCCTGATAAAAGAATATCATCAAAAACGTCAGGACGCATTACGCCAGATGCCCGCAGGTGACATGCCAACGGCACCTATTAACGCCCGTTCCCATTATGTCGGCAGCCGTTCCTGCAATCTTTGCCACTCTGAAATTAATGATACCTGGTCAAACAGCCGGCATGCCAAAGCCATGAGCAGTCTGGTCGCAAAATCCCGGGAAAGTGATCCGGACTGTCTTTCGTGTCACGTAACGGGCCTTGAGGACAGCCGGTCGTCAGCATCTATGGGATGGGGAAAAAATGGTCACCCGATGGCAGGGGTTCAGTGCGAGGCCTGCCATGGCCCGGGTGCGGATCATTCCCGAAACCCTAAACGCTTTGAAATGCTTTCAGTGAGCGAAAATACATGCACACGCTGTCATACAAAGTATACGGATCCGGGATTTGATTATCATCAGGACATTGCGATTATCAGCCATGGGCGGGTAAACATCGGATTCAACGATCAGCATCGTTCTTTGCCTTAAAATCCACCTTAAACCAGTGAAAATGGATTCTGAGCGGATAGAAAGATTTTGGTGTCAGTGTTCAGGGCAGGTTTCCTGACACTTGAAACCTGAAACCCGACACCTAACATTTGCAATGTCGGGATTCATCTCTTCAAAATTGCGGCGTTGCCTGATAAACAGCTTTTTGCGCTTACCTCAATAAATAATGCCACAGTGTAATTCGAGTCAAACCATGAGGGACGAGGTGTTCGCCTTCTTAAAGTACAGCACCAGGCTTTTTCCAAGGATCGGATTCAAAAGCGCATCAAGGCCTCTGGTGATTCTGGGCTTTTCCATAATATCCCATGTCAGCAGGCGGTGGTAAAGATTCACGGCCAGTGAGTCATCACGGTTTGGCCCGACCATGCATTTCAGCCACCAGTAAGGCGTGTGGATGCTGTGGGCAAAATGGGATCCCAGAAAGCGCAGCCCCTGATCCCCGAATATGGCGGCGATTTTTTCTTTTTTGTAAATTCGGACATGCCCCCCGTTGGCATTGTAGTATTCACTCGACAGCATCCAGCAGATTTTTTCCGGCAGAAACCTCGGAACACTAATCACCAGATTCCCCCCGGGTTTGAGGACCCTTACAAGTTCACGGGCTGCCCTGGAATCATCCGGAATGTGCTCCATGACTTCAGAGCATATGACGTGATGAAAGCTTTCATTTTCAAAGGGAAGGGACGTGATGTCTGCTGCGGATATCCCTCTTTGCCCGCCGCCGTGTTCACCGCAGTTTTTGATGAAGTTCAGCCGGTTTCGGGTCTCGATCAGATCATTGAAGTTCCTGTCGGCGCCGATGACGGTAACTCCTTTGAGACGGGAGGCTTCTCCGGTGTGCCTTCCGGAGCCGCATCCGATGTCTAACACCTTTTCCTCCGGATTTATTTTCAGACGTTCAAATCTTACGGTGATCATGTATTGCTCTTCGATACGCATCAACGGTCTTTTGCGCCGCTGCCTGCCATGTTAGATGGTTTTGAACCCGCTTATATCCGGCTTCGCTTAATTTTTGGGCCAGGGACGGATTGCTTAAAACTTCCGTGATTGCTTTTGTGAGCGCCGCCGGGTCTGCCGGCGGGATTAAAATACCGGCATCTCCGACAACTTCGGGCAGTGCCCCGCCCGTCGTCGATATAAGGGGAACGCCACAGGCCATTGCCTCTCCGGCTGGCAGGCCGAAGCCTTCATATACCGAAGGAATTACGGCCACAGTGGCTTTGGCATACTGACGGACAAATTCCTCGTCAGTGATCCGTCCGGTAAACGTGACAAAAGGAGCAATCCCCAGTTTCTGGATCAGCCGAAGAATCCGGCCGTCTTTTTTAGGGGTTCCGATCACAATCAGTCGGACCTTTGTTTTTTTGGATATTTCGGCAATGGAAAGCAGCAGATAGTCGAGCCCTTTGAGCGGTGTGTCTGCGCTGTTTGTAACAATAATCCGATTTTTCTGGCGCTCAATTTCCGGCATGGGATAGAAACGATCTGTGTTGATACCGTTTGAGATGATGCTGAACCTGTTTTCAGGGATGCAAAATTCTCTGCCGATATCTTTTTGCGCACACTCTGACACTGTAATGATATGAGGGAGCGTTTTCGTCACTCTTTTTTGCATATCCAAAAACGAATACCAACGAAGATGCTTGATTTTTTTCCATAAAACCGGTTCGGATTTTACCGCGATATTAAGATCGACGGTAATCGGATGATGGATGGTGGCAATGGTCGGAATCTTCTTTTTGATCGCCCAGATACCGTAAGAAAGGCTCTGATTGTCATGGACAATGTCATACTTGTGAAATTTGTCTTTCAGGTATTGATAAGCCCGCATTCCGAAAGTGAGCGGTTCTGAAAATCCCATGGTGGAAATTCCCAGCCATTCGATCAGGTTGGTGAAATTTAAGAGTTCGGAAATTTTGGGAACACGGAACAGATCCACCGGATTATACAAATCCAGACTGGGCAGTTGAATCAGCCGGATATCGGGGTCAAGCATCGGGTAGGGCGGGCCGGAAATGACATCGACTTGATGCCCGAGGTCCGAAAGTGCGCGGCTTAAGCTTTTAACATATACGCCTTGCCCTCCGCAATGGGGGTTGCTGCGGTAACTTAGCAGGCATATTCGAAGGAATCTTTGGTTATTGCGCGTCATTCGGATTCAATTGTTTTGACGATTTTAATTTTGTATTATATAAAAAGTAAATTTAAAATGATTGAAATATAAGCGGGCAGCATTTTCGTCAAGAAAATTTTATATCCTAATTTTTTAATGCAAAACTGTATGGAAAATGAGCAAACGTAAACTCGGCGTCAATATCGGCGGTGTGGAACTTAAAAATCCTGTCATGACCGCGTCCGGAACCTTTGGCTACGGCAGGGAATTCCATGAACTGATCGATTTGAGTCAGTTGGGCGGAATCATTGTTAAAGGTCTTTCTTTATTGCCGTCTCCCGGGAATCCGCCGCCCCGGATCATTGAAACGCCATGCGGCATGCTTAATGCCATCGGTCTGGAAAACATCGGCATTGAGGCATTTGTAGAGGAAAAGCTGCCTTTTTTAAGTACTTTTTCAACCCCGGTTTTTATCAATGTTTATGGAAAGACCGTGGATGAATATGCGGACCTGGCGTCACGAATCGATGAACTCGACGACATTGCGGGTTTAGAGGTGAATATTTCCTGTCCCAATGTCAAGGCAGGCGGGGTTGCCTTTGGCGTGGATTGTACGGCAGCCGCGGAAGTGGTTCGAAGTGTCCGGAAAAGAACTGCAAAGCCGCTGATGGTAAAGCTTTCGCCGAATGTAACGGATATCGTGGCAATCGCAAAAAGCGTCGAAGACGCGGGTGCGGATTCCATTTCCCTGATCAATACCATTACCGGGATGATGATTGATATTGAAAAACGCAAACCCGTGCTGGCAAATATTACCGGCGGTTTATCCGGGCCGGCCATTAAGCCGGTCGCCCTTCGAATGGTATGGCAGGTGGCAAGTGAGGTAAAAATCCCGGTAATCGGCATTGGCGGGATTATGAATGCTGAAGATGCCGTTGCGTTTTTGATTGCCGGAGCCACCGCGGTTCAGGTGGGGACCGCCAATTTTGTTAACCCGCGGGCCACGATCGAGATTATCGAGGGGGTAGAGGCGTATCTTGATAAGCACGGTATGAATCATATTTCCGAGTTGATCGGCGCATTGAAAATTTAAACAGGATTAAAATAAAAAAACTGTAAAAAAACCGTCGATTATGTTATGGATTCTAAAAATCCTTAACAGTGTTTTTTTATTAAACGCCACAATCATAAACAGAAAAGGAGTGTATCATGATCAGAAAAGTATTAATCGCCCTGATGGTTGTTTTGATGGTGTCATCAGTGGCTTCGGCGATGGTAGTCGAAGATGTTCAGGTTCCGGAGACATTAATGGCTGGTGATCAGCTGCTGATCCTGAACGGAGCCGGCGTACGAAATGTATTTCTCAACGATGTTTATGTGGGCGGTCTTTGGCTTGAGAACCCATCAGCTGATGGCAATGCGATCGCTGGTGCGGATGAACCTATGGCGATAAGGATTCATGTGCTCAACGATTTCTTTGCAAGCAGCAAACACATCAATGATGCATTTAAAAAAGGGTTTCGGTTTGCAATGCCGAGAGGGGATATCAGTTCGATACAGGGAGAATTAGAAAGGCTGGAAGCCGCCTTTGCCGATAAAATTACGGATGGCGAAGAGTTTGACCTCATCTATCTCCCAGGAACAGGTACATCGATTTATAAAGAAGGGGTGTTAAAGGATACCATCCCCGGGCTTGAGTTCAAAAGGCTGTTTTTTGGTATTTGGGTGAGTGACAAAGCAACGGTGAATGATGAACTCAAGGAAGGCATGCTTGCAGGAAAAATCAGCCCGGAAGCCCTTGCCGCCCAGGAACAATGGAAAGAAAAAGCAACTGCTATGGCGGATGCAAAAGCCGCTGCTGAATTAAAAGCATCTGAGGAAGCGGCAGCGAAGGCTGCTGCAAAAGCTGAAGCCATGGCCGCCGCAGAGGCAAAAGCCGCTGAAGAAGCAGCCATGAAGGTTGCTGCAGTATCAGAAACAAAGGCAACGGAAGATGCCGCGATGAAGGCCGCGGCAGCAGAGAAAGCAAAGGCCGCTGAAGAAAAGGCAGCAATGAAAGCCGCGGCAGAAAAAGAAGCAGCAGTTAAAGCTGCCGGTGCGGCCGAAGTCATGGCTGTTGAAGAAACAAAAGCTGCAGCTGCTGAAGTAGCCGTTACCAGGGATAATTTTGGGGATCAGGATGTTTTCTTTGGCGTGAATTCCGCGGCATTGAACGCGGATGCCAAGAAAGCGCTGGCAGCAAAGGCCAAGTGGATGAAATCCAATCCGGCTGTTTCCGTAGCCGTGGAAGTTTATTGCGATTCACGGGGATCTCAGGAATATAATATGGCGCTGGCAAAAAAACGTGCAAACAGTGTTGTGAGTTTTATGACCGAAGCGGGAATCGATGCTTCCAGAATGGAAACGGTTGTTTTCGGGGCGGTCGAGTCAGCAGCCAATGAGAACGCCTGGGCAAACAACAGACGGGCTCATTTTAAAATCAAATAAAAATCGCGACAGGATTGAACAAAAAAGGGGGGCTTTTAGCCCCCCTTTTTTATTGATGGATTTTTTTGAAATTCAGTTACAGGGCTCCGGCCGTTGATGAGGGATTCATTTTCAGATACTCCAGCCGGTTCAATCCGTTCACATATGCATATGCACTGGCGGTTATAATATCCGGGTCTGACCCGCGACCCAGCGCAATGCATTCATCCTCTTTCAAACGGACGGTTACCTCCCCCTGCGCATCCGTACCACCGGTCAACGCGCTGATGGAAAACCGAAGCAGCTGCGATGGTGTTCCTGTCAGCTTTGCGATCGCGTTAAACGCCGCGTCAATCGGTCCGTTCCCGCTTCCCGTGCCGACCGTTTCACGGCCGTTGATAATCATTTTTACGGTGGCCATGGGCAAGACCGTGGTGCCGCTGGTAACCTGCAGATAAGTAATCGAATAGATATCGGAAGTCCTCAATACTTCCTGGTTGACCAGAGCTTCAAGGTCTTCATCCATAACGACTTTTTTCTTGTCTGCCAGGTCTTTGAATTTTTTAAATACGATCTTTAATTCTTCATCCGATAAATCATACCCCATAGTCTTGATATGCTTGAGCAGGGCATGCTTTCCCGAGTGTTTGCCCATCACCATTCTGTTGGTATTAAGGCCAATGGTTTCCGGTTTCATAATCTCATAGGTCATGGGATTTTTAAGCACCCCATCCTGATGAATACCGGCTTCGTGTGCAAAGGCATTGGCACCGACAATGGCTTTGTTGGGCTGAACCATCATTCCGGTAATCATGCTCACCAACCGGCTGATCGGGAAAATATGGGTTGTCTGAATACCGGTGGTAACAGACGCATACGTCGGACGGGTATTGATCGCCATGACCACTTCTTCAAGGGATGTATTTCCGGCCCGTTCTCCGATTCCGTTGATGGTCACCTCTGCCTGTCGGGCCCCGGCCTTGATGGCGGCCAGCGTGTTGGCAGTTGCCAAACCCAGGTCATTATGGCAGTGGACGCTCAAAACCGCCTTGTCCATATTGGGGGTATTATCGATGACATATTTAACCAGGTTGCCGAATTCTTCGGGAATGGCATATCCGACTGTATCCGGAAGGTTGACCGTTTTGGCGCCGGCATCAATGACAGCCTCAAACACCTGACAGAGAAAATCCGGATCCGTGCGGGACCCGTCTTCTGCTGAAAACTCGATGTTTTCAGTAAATGTACGCGCGAATCTAACGGCGTCGACGGCGGATTTGAGTACTTCATCCCGGGTCATATTGAGTTTATATTTGATATGAATGTCCGATGTGGCCAGAAATGTATGAATCCGGGGCCGAGCGGCATGGCAGACCGCTTTCCATGCCCTGTCAATATCGCTGACCGTCGCCCGGCAGAGTGCGGCGACTTCGGAATGCGTGATTTTCTTGGCAACCTGGGAGACTGCTTCGAAATCCCCTTCAGACGCTGCCGGGAAACCGGCTTCGATGATATCCACCCCGAGTTTTTCAAGCTGGGTTGCGATTCGCACCTTCTCGGCTGTGTTCATGCTGGCCCCCGGAGATTGTTCGCCGTCCCTTAATGTGGTGTCAAAGATAAATACTTTTTCTATCATGGGTTATTCCTGAAATTATTTTTTAATTGAATGGTCTTTCTCCAACCGGGCCAGCTTATGCTGGAAACTGTCCGCCAAGGCCTGCCAGCTGGCTTCGATGACATCTTCGGAAACACCGATGGTACTCCAGATGCTGGTCTCATCCCGGGATTCGATAAGCACCCGCACCCGGGCTGCGGTTCCGTCACGGCCATCCAGGACCCTGACTTTAAAATCCACCAGGTGGACGGGATCCAATACATGGGGATATACTTTGTTCAATGCCTTTCTCAGGGCATTGTCCAGGGCGCTGACCGGCCCGGCGCCTTCGGCCGCAGTAATATCCTGAACCTTGCCGTCAACGGATATCTTAATCGTTGCATGGGAGTAGCAGGGTTGATCTTTGTTTTTTTCGATGGTGACCCGAAATGAATCCAGGTCAAATAAGGGTTTAAATTGATTCGCCAGTTTTTCCACCATTATTTGAAACGTACCTTCAGCCACGTCAAACTGGTATCCTTCTTTTTCCAGCCGTTTGATCCGGGACAGAATTTTTCCGGTATCCAGGCCGTTGTCCTCGAGAGTGATGCCGAGTTCCCTGGCTTTATACTCTATATTGCTTTTTCCGGACATATCCGAAACCAGCACCCGCTGTTGGTTGCCGACGAGCGTTGGATTCATATGCTCATAGGATCGCGGCTCCTTCATAATGGCGTTGACATGGATCCCGCCTTTATGCGCAAACGCACTCTTGCCCACAAAGGGCCTTGAACTCAGCGGCGTCATATTGGCCGTTT
>JAHECJ010000016.1 GCA_024641805.1 Desulfococcus sp. | reverse complement strand
TGAGTGATAGTCTTACTCAAAATCATATTTCTCAAAATAATCATGATTGCCAATTAATCAATCAAAAGGGTGAATTTTCAAAATAGGGCTGTGCAAGCCGGGTTCGGTGTCAATATCCGGACGCCTATGGATTGAACGGCCCGATACCGGCGGTTTCGGAAAAACCATGATTTGTTTTGAACGACGGAATGTTAATGGAAAATTGTTTGACCCGAACCCTGCGATTAAAAATGGCTTGAAAATAAGTCCCTGGTTTTTTAAAATTCAGATAACTCTCAGTGTTTTCCAATCCCTTCTCGATCCGATCCCTTTGGTCCCTTCAGACCTGAATCACCAGTGGTTTTAAAAGAAGAAGTAACACGATGTTGAAATGTTTCATGATTCCTTTGATACGGGTAACTGTTTTTATTTTTTTGATATCGGTTCTTAAATGGATTAATTCGGATACCGTGGGGAAACACTCGAATCATCCTCGTCCGGTTCCGGAAAGTATTCGGAATCAGATTAACCTTAACAGGTGTGTTAAACAACCAGGGAGGTTACTATGTCGATTATCATGATTTCAAGGGGCGCCCACCACCGGGGAAAGGAGGTGGCTGAAAAGATCGCCTCGAAGTTGGGGTATGAGAGTCTTTCCAGGGATATTCTGCTTGAGGCATCCAGAAAGTATGATGTGCCGGAAGTCAAGTTTAAAAAATCCATGGAACGCGCCCCCAATTTTTTTGAAAAGCTCGGATTTGAGAAAGAAAAATATCTTTCTTATATGCAGGCCGCTCTTTTGAATCACTTGAAAAAAGATCATATCGTGTACCATGGGCTGGCAGGGCATCTTTTTGTGAAGGATGTTTCCCACGCATTTTCCGTGCGGATTGTTGTGGATATGAAGGACCGGGTGGAATACTGCATGAAGTCGGAATCGGTTTCCGAGGAAAAAGCATATGAAATGCTCCTGAGGTTGGATGATCAGCGAAAGAAATGGGGGCTGTATCTGCACGGGGTCGATATAACGAACCCGGATCAGTATGACATGGTGGTCAATGTCAACCGGCTGACATCGGATGCTGTGGCAAACATTATCTGCAGCACGGCCACACTTGAACAATTCCAGACCACCGATGAATCGCAGCGGAAAATAGAGGATTTGGCTGTTGAAGCGGAAGTAAGGGCAGTGTTGATGAATGTAAAGCCCCCGAAAAATGTTTCAGCGCATAACGGGGTGGTATCCGTTAAGGTCCAGGCCGGGATGTTTGCCGATGAAAATATTGCGGGCATGGTGGAAGCGTTGAGCCGGTCTGTTGAAGGGGTGAAAGAAGTCAGGACCGAGATTTTGCCTTATATCCAACCGTTTGAGTAGGATGCCGATCTGTCCGCATTTATCAGCGGTTGTTTTGTGTCTGATGGTTTTTGGAATCCGGATGCGCAGGAAAAGAGAGAAGTGAGCAGAACGTTAAGGGCTTTCAATAGAATTACCTTCAAGAAATATAAGCCGGTGCAGCGGAATTATCCGGTCATTTTCATGGGTTCGGGAAGATAGGCCACCGGATCATTCAAATAAATGGGGGAGGGCTTTTTGAAACCAGCGAGAAGCGGCAGGCGGTGCAACAGCTGGATATATTGGGCGGACCGTTTGTCCGCGACCTTGTCCAGCACCAGGGAAACGGGAAGCTGGGTGAGGGTCCGGACGGAATCCACAAACAAGACGATTCGGGGGATGCCCTTGTACAGGTTGAGATAAGTGCCTGCAATGGCAGCAATTGAACGGGACAAATGGAGATATTCACTTTTGACGATCAGCCCCAGGTGCTGTGTATTGGACATCAGATGCAGCACCACCTGTAGGCGCCGGTGCAGTCCCGCAAGCCCTTCCCGACGCAGCTGAAACACGAATGTCCGGTCCAGCGGGGCCACGTTTTTCTTTTTCAGTGTCTGGGAGAGGGTGCAGCGGATTTCCGCCTCCCGTTTCCGGTTCTGTTCGGGGTTTGAGCTGATGTTGATCAACGCGGTGGTCAGCAACTCCACATCCGCAAACAGCGCACCGGCAATATAGTCCCACAGGGGTTTCCATTTCCCCTGAAGGTCAACACAGTTGCCCCAGTCGACAAAATACATGTCCCCATTGGCGTTGAACAGCACATTGCCCGGGTGGAGATCGCCATGAAATTCTTGGTAAACAAACGTATGGAGCAGAATCGTATACAGAAAACGGGAGGCGATCCGACGGGCGTTTTTGTTGCGCTTTTTTTTCGGAATATAATCTAAAATGTGGGCAATATTGGTCGCATTTTCTATATATTCCATTTCAATAATGCGGTTTTTTGCTGAAAATACTTCCGGAACATTCCAGATAAGGGAGTCCTTGCTTCTATCCGCAAACCGTTTCTGGCTTTCCGCCTCCTGTTCAAAATTCAGTTCGCGCTGAAAGCCGTTCACAAACTCATCGGCCTGCTGCTGGATGGCTTCAAGGAACGGGGCCAGCTTGGAGTGGGGCGCCCAGTAATGACTGCTGATAATCGCCACGCCGATCACCGTTCTGCCCAGCAGGAATTCTCTTTCCAGGCCATTGCGTGCAATTTTCACGATGATCGGTTGGAGTTCCTCCCGGCCATTCCGGATAATCGGTTTTTTGGCGAGATAGACGGACCCGATGGAACCGGATTTTAAGGGTTTTTCAACATCAAAATCAAAATAGCACTCATAGGGTTTTTTCCCCAGGCTCTCTTCAAATGCCTCGTAAACTTCAACGGGTGACATGGGGGGAACATCTTCCTGGAATACCAGCAGTTCCCTTGCAATTTCCTCGGGAAGAAAATCTGCGTTCGCCGCGGCCACCTGGGCCATTTTGATAAAAAACGGCCCGAATTCGTGAACCATATTTACGACAATCCGTGCCTGCGCCTTGAAATCTTTTGGGTCTGCCTGGAAAAAGGGTTTGATATACCTCAGGGCTTTTATCTGTCGCCTGATAATCACCAGGTCTCCGCGCACAATGGTCACTCGTTTTAAAAGGTCGTTGATGATGGTCTTATTCAGGCGTTTGGTTTCCTTGAGAAGATTGATGATTTCAACAATCAGGGGTTCGTAGCACCGGAGGATGATCCGGGTAATATCCAGGTTTAATTCTGCCAGCCCCTTGAGTTCCGGTTCGCTGAAAAGCTCATCAAAAAATGACCAGAATTCGTTGACAACCACTTCCGGCACTTTGACCGGGCTTCTTAAAAGGATCTGTTCCACCACGTAACGGATGAGTTTTTCCGTGGATTCTTCATTGGGAAGCACATTTTTACGGCGCAGGAATTGGGTAATGCTCTTGCTGTGCCGGGTCAGGGGATGTTCATATAAGGCGGCAAAGATTCTGTCCAGAACGTCGGATAACTGCGCAACCGTCACGTTTTCACGGCCGGCCAGTAATTTGACAAGCGGCATTAATGTCTTGGTCACATTAAAGCTGTGATAGGTGTATAATCCAGTCTCTTTTAAAATATGAATGGTTTGATCCTGCAGGATCTGAATCTGGGAAGGTTTTTTGGGGGATCCCATTAAAAAATCTAAGCCGTTTTTTAGTTTAGTGAAGTCGCCGGTTAATCACTCTGGCATATCAGGGCTCAACGCATTTTTTCGGTGAAGTGTCCGAATGTGATAGCGTTAAATGATAATGAAGTTAAAACAGTCTGACGAATATAACTACCAAGGTCGAACCAGAATGTCAATGTAAGGATCAACACCGCAGATCGAACGACAAAGATTCCGGCACTCTAAATTCCGACAGGTATCATATAATTTTAAACATATTTTTCATACTGTTTTGGTATGTTTCCGGTACTGACATTCGGGATTGAAGCCAGGGAATAAATTACTATTTTTTTGGAGTTTTTTTCTTTATTCTCGGTATGATGCTGAACGACACGTCATCTTTGTTCCTGGATTCAAAATCAATTTCCATCTGAACCCTGATTTTGGTGTCCTTCAATACTTTGTTAATTTCATTTTTAATATTCACTTTTCGAAAAAGCTGACGAAATTCCTCTGAAACCGTTCGAACAACTTCATCCTTTGCTTTATTGGTCTGGGAAATAACCAGGGAGACGATTTCTTTTGAAAGATTTAATTCGGAGAGAATTTTCCGGACAGCTTCCTCGGTCAGCATTACGCCGCCGATGCTGACAAGAATCAATTTTTTCACCAAATCCGGCACCAGAGCATCAATGGCTTTGATTAAAATATCCGTCTCTTCTTTATTGTTTTTTTTTTCCGGTCATCTGTGATTCGCCTTTTTTTCATGAAAGTTCATCCGATGGGTTGCAGTTCCCTTATATATATATTCAAATTCCGGTTTTAAAAAGAAATTTTTGAATATAACAGCCAAATTATAAGATGCCGTAGGGAGACAAACTGTTTTTTCACAGGTGGTTCGGGCTTTACCGGAGCTGTTTGATTGTCTTGACTTATATGCCGATTTTATTCATAGTTTGTGTCAAAGGCGATCAGTCAACAGATATTTAAGGCTTTTTATACCCCTCTCCTGATTCAAAAAGCTGCATTTTTATCTGGTTAAATGTTCCGGGAAGAATCGTCAACCCGGGAACGGAGGACGGCCATGAAACAAAAGGCGGCGGCAACAAATACCTTAAAAACCGCTGAGAAAATGCCGGACCGGTTTGCCCGGATCCGGAAAGCGCTGATGTCGGAACCGCTACACCTGTGCCCCGAGCGGGCGATTCTGATCACGGAATTCTTCAAAAAGCATGATGATAAAAATGATTCCATGGTGATCCGCAAGGCAAAGGCCCTTCGGTATCTGCTGTCGCATAAAACCGTGGAAATCTGGCCGGATGAAATGATTGCCGGGAATGTGGGGACGAAACGGAAATCCGCCATTATACAGCCGGAACTGGCCGGTGTTTATATGTGCGAGGAACTGTTGTGGATCGATAAGCGCAAGACCACGCCCCATCCTATTTCATGGTCTGACCGGTATCAGCTGATCAAAAAAGTCATTCCCTACTGGATGTTCCGGAACATGATTTTTAAAGCGTTTAAAAATCACCGGGCCCGGTTTCTGAAATATGTTCCAGAACAGCTGAATGCGACATATTACCTGATCAACGAAGCCGGCGGTATCGGTCATTTCCTGCCCAATTATGAAAAGATGATCCGGCTGGGTATTGAAGGGTATCTGGATCTTCTCAAAGGAAAGGAAGGCGATCTCCATCAGGCCGCGAAAATTGCCTGTGAAGGACTGGCTGATTTTTCCCTGCGACTGGGAGAAAAAGCCCGGAAACTGGCTGATCAGGAACGAGACCCTGTCCGGGCCGAAGAATTAAAAAAGATCGCCCACACCTGCTGGAAGGTTCCCTTAAAACCCGCAGAAACATTTCAGGAAGCACTCCAGGCGCTCTGGCTGACCCATATGACGGTGTGCCTTGAAGGACTTAACTCCGCCGTGTCCTTCGGCCGCGTGGACCAGTACCTGTATCCCTATTATCGGAAGGATATCGCCGAAGGCCGGATCTCCCCGGAAGAGGCGTTTGATCTGCTCTTGAGTTTCTCGGCAAAAACCACCGAACATGTGTTTCTGGTATCTGAACGGACAAGTCAGTACCATGGCGGTTTTCTGGTGGCCCAGGCCGCCACTGTCGGCGGCATGGACAGAGAAGGAAAAGATGCGGTCAATGATTTGACGTATCTTTTTCTGGATGTGATGGAATATGCCGGATTAAGGGATCCCAACTACATGGCCCGGATTCATGACGGATCTCCGAAAGAATACATCCGGCGCGCCGTGGATGTGGCCCGGACGGGCAACGGCGTGCCGGGTCTGTTTAATGATGAACCGACTATCCAGTCACTCGTCGGCCATGGATTCCCTCTGTCGGAAGCGCGGGATTATGCCATCGTGGGCTGCGTGGAGCCCTCATTCCCCGGCCGGAGCTTCTTTTCAACCGATGCGGCCCTGTTCAATCTGCCGCTTTGTCTGATTCTGGCCATCAATCAGGGCCGGCGGCTGAATTCCCGCCGGCGGATCGGTACAAAAACGCCGCACCCGGAAAAACTGAGTTCCATGGATGATGTTCTGGCAGCCTTCACCGAGCAGGTCAACCATATGGCGGGGCGCATGATCCTGGACCTGCAGATTCTTGAAAAAGGCAACCGGGACTATCACCCCACGCCGTTCTCATCCATGATTGTCGACGGGTGTATTGAAAGCGGAAAAGATGTGACCGAAGGGGGGGCGAAATTCAATTCCAGCGGAGTTCAGGGAGTCGGGGTGGCGGATACAGCCGATTCCTTGGCAGCGCTGGATCAACTGGTGTTTGCACAGAAAAAATATTCCCTGACCGAGATTATGGATGCCTTGCGTGTGGATTTTAAAAGAAAGTCAAAAATGCAGGCTGAACTGGCCAATGCCCCGAAATTCGGTAATGACCTGGACCTCCCGGACCAGTATGCCCACCGGGTGGCAAAGATTTATCATGACGCCCTGACATCCTATCAAAATACCCGTGGGGGGAATTATGTGCCGGGATATTATTCCTCCACGTGCCATGTGGGGTTCGGCAACCGGACCGAAGCATTGCCGTCCGGTCGAAAACGGGGAGAACCCTTTGCCGCTTCCCTGGGGAGCGCCAACGGCAGGGATCGCCGGGGAGTGACGGCGCTTTTAAATTCAGTGTCCAAAGTGGACGCAACCCTTGCCATGAACGGGTATGCATTGAACCTGAGGTTTGACAAGGCAACCCTTATCGGGGAAAAGGGGCTGCGTGTCATAACCGCACTGACCGAAGGTTTTTTTCGGTCCGGCGGCATGGAAATGCAGTTTAATGTGCTGGATCCTGACATGCTTCAGGACGCAAAAGAAAACCCCGGAAAATATCCGGGCGTCGTGGTCCGCGTTGCCGGCTACTGCGCCTATTTTGATGACCTGCCGAATAGCGTCAAAGGCGAGATTATCGGCCGAACCCGTCTGATGCATAAATAATAAGAATCGGGAATGAAGGCGGGTCCTTCAAATGATCCGGCACCTCTTCCTTTGTGAACGGACGGCCATGCATTTCCGGCAAACGACTGGCAGCAGCACAATCCGCGAGATTTCCTCATTGAAATTCTTAATTCTATAAAAAAACTGGAATCCTGTCTCAAAGGGGTTGGAAAATATCCTGAAGCCCCTTTTTTTATTTATCGGCACTCCAAAAAAAATATTTACAAAACTAATACATTGTGGTACTTATTTTCTTAACAGCGCCCACAACCGATTTTTAACAGCCCGTTATGGATTGTTTTCTGTCAGGTTTCGGGCGCTTGTTTTTATTTAAGTGATTTTAAGCTTAAGAGAATATGCAATCGCGTTGCGCGCCCGATGAAAAAATATATCGGGTTGGGGAACCTTGCAGAATCTCACTGAAAAGTCAAAATAAACGGGTGATCAACAGGCTTGAATAATATGAAAACAAATGAAGCAGTTAAAAACATAAACACCAATAGCTTCACCAAGATGGATAAGGATTACGCCAGGTTTGCAGTCGAAGTCATCCGCAGGTCCGGGGTTAATATTCACCGTTGCTGGCATTGCAAGGCCTGCGCCGGAGGATGCTCTTTTTCAAAAGACATGGATTATTTGCCGAACCAGGTTATCCGGTTGGTCCAGATCGGAATGAAAGAAGAGGTGCTGAAATCATCTGCGATATGGATATGCGTGGGATGCCAGACCTGTTCGACGCAGTGCCCCCAGTCGATTGACATGGCCGCAGTGATGGATTCGCTGAGGCAGACCGCTATAAAAGAAGGCGTAAAAGTCGCTGAGCCGCATATCTTAAATTTTCATAAAGAGGTTATGAATTCCATTCAAAGGCACGGGCGAACCCACAAACTGGAAATCATGATGCGGTATAAACTATCCAAAAAAGACTGGTTTGCAGACCTCGATGTTGGACTGAAAATGCTGCTGAAGCGAAAACTGGACCTGATGCCGTCGCGGGTGGGTCATCAGGCAGAGATACGGCGCCTTTTTAAATTAAGCCGGGAAAACAACCATGATTGACCGATTCCATAAATTTTCTTATTTCCCGGGCTGTTCACTGGCGACCACAGCCAAAGAAAACAACCGTTCCCTTCATATATTTTTTGAACGCCATGATATCACGTTGAATGAACTCGATGACTGGAACTGCTGCGGTTCCTCTTCAGCACACAGCGTTGATCATGATCTTGCCGACTGGCTGCCCACCCGGAATCTGTCCCTTGCCCCGATTGGGAGCCCTTTGCTGGTCGCCTGTCCGAACTGTTATCATCGGCTGAAGCTTTCCCATATGATGCTCGCAAATAGTGAAACAGCCCGGCAACAATATGAAGCAATGTGGGGGCGGGCTTTTGATCCGGATCTTGAGATCGTGACTTTTTTTGAACTGATCTCGGAAATGGCGGACAAAGGTGCTTTCAAAGACCATAAAACCGGATTAAAAGGACTGAAGGTGGCGCCTTATTATGGCTGCATGCTGTCTCGCCCACCGGCCATGCGTCATGAAAAGAATTTTTACGGCTTGATGGAAAAACTTCTCACGTCTTTGGGAGCGGAAACGCTACGGTGGAATAGTTCGTCTCGATGCTGCGGAACAATGTTAACCGCATCCCGGCCGGATATCGCCAGCCGCACCATCGAGAATATCATTTCGGAAGCCGAATGCGCAAAGGCGGAATGTATCGTGACGGCATGCGCCATGTGCCATATGAATCTGGAGATTAGAAGCAAACTTCCCGGAAAGACGCCGATTTTTCATTTTTCAGAACTGCTGTCCCTCTCCCTTGGCATCGGCAGCGGTATGGGATGGTTTCGTCGTC
The DNA here is from genome assembly GCA_024641805.1 of Desulfococcus sp. Taxonomy (GTDB): domain Bacteria; phylum Desulfobacterota; class Desulfobacteria; order Desulfobacterales; family Desulfosalsimonadaceae; genus SURF-3. The sequence goes on along the minus strand of JAHECJ010000016.1, from coordinate 3,920 downwards.
ATTTGATTGATCCCCGCCCGCTGTTAAGGTCTAAAAGACTCATTCCATAATTAGTACCCACTCACTCCTCTCCGTCCGCTGAATTTTAGCAGGGAGTTCCTGTTTGATCAGGTATCACGCAAATCAGCAATTTCCAGAACGATCCCCATCTGCTGCGCCTTGGCGCTGAATTCATCCATCAGCCGAATGAACCCCAACTGCGGAGTTATGTCTATAAATGAGCATTTCGAGCCTAATTTTAAGGCTCTATTAGCAAGCACAATAGTTCTTTAACAGCCTGTTGATATTCTGCTGAAACAAATGTTGTCTATGGCCATTCTTTGGGTTAATAAAAAGAAATAGATAGTTCCAAAGCCTCATTCAGTCAATCCTGTTTACAGAATTCCTTGCGTATTCCCGGCGACTGAGCCGTGCAAGCATAAATTTCACCGGCTGCTGCAGACACTGTCCGGGCAATATCACCGAATGAATGAAGCTATAATCAACCCGGTCGTTGTCGGAAGTGAGGCATATCAGCGGGTTTTGCAATGTTATGAAGGAGAAACGGTTATGCCGGACAAGATGGTTTCAGGGGCGCATGTTGCAGAATTTTCCAGGGGCATCCATTATCTCCATGATCCCGCCTTAAACAAAGGAACCGCATTCACCGAAGCAGAGCGTGACGCGTTGGGCATCCGGGGCCTCGTGCCGCCGGGTATCCAGACTCTTGAAGAGCAGGTCATGCGGGTGATGGGAAATTATAATCGAAAAACCTCTGACCTGGAAAAATACATTTTTCTGGTGGCCCTGCAGGACCGGAATCAGACCCTGTTTTACCGGGTACTCATGGACCATCTGGAAGAGATGATGCCCATCATCTATACACCCACCGTCGGTCTGGCCTGTCAGGAGTATGTGCATATCTATCGACGGCCCAGGGGTATTTTTATCACCGACAAAAACAAGGGCCGGTTCTCTGAAATCCTGCGAAATTGGCCGGACAGGGATGTCCGCATTATCGTCATTACCGACGGCGAACGAATTTTAGGCTTGGGTGATCTGGGTGTTGCCGGAATGGGTATTCCGACGGGAAAGCTCTCCCTTTATACTGCCTGCGCCGGGCTTCATCCTGCCTTGTGCTTGCCGGTGACCATCGATGTGGGGACCAACAATGTGGACTTGCTTCACGATCCGCTGTATTTCGGCATTCGGCATCCGAGAATCCGGGGGGAAGCCTATGATGATTTGATCGAGGAATTTGTCGAGGCAGTGCAGGAAAATTTTCCGGGCGCATTGATTCAATTCGAGGATTTCGGAAACATGAATGCGTTCCGGCTGCTTAATAAATACCGAAACCGGGTCTGCACATTCAATGACGACATCCAGGGCACGGCCAGCGTGGCCCTGGCCGGTTTGTACGGTGCATTACGGATCACCGGCAAAAAGCTCATTGACCAGAAAATTCTTTTCCTGGGCGCGGGTGAAGCCGGAACGGGCATCGGCGACCTGATCGTCACCGCGATGATCCATGAGGGATTATCTGAAGCAGAGGCCAGGCAGCGATGCTGGTTTTTGGATTCAGAAGGTCTGGTGGTAAAGAGCCGGGAGAAACTCTCGGGGCATAAGCTTCCCTATGCGCATGATTATGAATATCACCCGCATTTTTTGGATGCGGTAAAGGCGTTAAGGCCCACGGCCATCATCGGCGTTTCCGGCCAGCCCGGAAAATTCACCAGGCCGGTGCTGATGGCAATGGCGGAATTTAATGAGCGCCCCATTGTTTTCGCGCTGTCCAATCCCACGTCACGGTCTGAATGCACCGCAAAAGAAGCTTATGTATGGACCGGAGGCCGCGCCATTTTCGCCAGCGGCAGCCCGTTTGAACCGGTAACACTGGAAGGGAAGACATATGAACCCGGACAAGGGAACAACGCTTATATTTTCCCGGGGATGGGACTGGGAATAATCAGTTGTAAAGCCAGGCATGTAACGAATGAAATGTTTCTGGCAGCCGCAAAAACGCTTGCCGCCGACGTGTCGAAAAATGATCTCGAACGCGGAAGCATTTATCCCCCGTTAAAACAAATCAGGGAAGTATCCGCAAAAATCGCGGTGGCGGCTACGGAAATTGCATTTGATCAGGGCCTTGCCGCCATAGTAAAACCGGCCGACCTGCCGGAATTTATACGGGCCCGGATGTACGAGCCCGTTTATCCTGTGTATGAGTGAAATACTGTCTGCGCTTACCGTCTCCTTCTGTGGTCGTGGTTTGTGCTCTGAAAATGAAAAAAAATTCCTGTGGAGAAAATCTTTTTTATCCTTTCGGAATGAAGGAGGGGAATGGACAGGATTTTTTTGGCAGGGAATGCTTATGAACATGATCCGCCATCGTGTGATTTTATAATTGAAATGCTGAAAGTTCTATGATAGGTCTCGCCTTCAATATATTGTATGTAAACTGCATGGAGGGCGTATATATGGCGGTAAAGTCGTTTTCAGATCATCAGTCAGGCCGGAATCGGCCAGGCAGCGAAAAAGGCCGTCACAACACCATCTGATGGATCATTCTGCATTCGCATCGCCTAACAGCACAAGACTTGTGCATCTGTTGTCAGGCCTGAACGTTTCGGGTGTCAAAGCGTCCCAGGCGCATTTCGCTGAAAGATTCGGGCAGATGCTGCATTTTTCAAGCGTTATTGCGCTTTCGCGGGCCCTTGAAGATGTTTCCATGACTGACTTCAAACCTTCTGGAATGTCGGCTCCGGAGATCAGGAGCACGTTTCTCAGTGCGCAAACAGACCTGGTACGGTTCATCGCCGCCAGTTTTATGCCGACCGTCCGGCGCATGGACGACCAGCTGCCCACTGCTGAATCGTTGCATACCCATTGCGAATTGCCCGGCATATTTTCGGTAAAACATAAAGGGAAATCAAAAAAGCATGCAACAGCCTTTGAACCTTATCGAAAATTTTATATGCGTCGTCAGAGAGGGCTTGATATTAAGGTTCAACATCTGCGTTCAGAAATAAGGGCATCGATTTCAGGCCTTTCTCCGTTGCTTGCACAACTCGCACGGATTGACAAAGCGCTTTCCGAATCCCTTTCCGACGCCTCACGGGAAATCTTCTCCGTGGTCCCAAACCTCCTGGAAAAACGGTTTAGTCAGTTGTTTGATATCCAACGGCCAGAATTCCCAGAAAATCCGGAAGTGACCGTTTTTGAGCAGTGGATGAAGCCGGGCGGCTGGATATCCACTTTTTGTATTGAGATGCGGGAACTCCTTCTTGCAGAACTTGAGGTCCGGCTTCAGCCGGTTGTGGGAATGATTGACTCGCTGCCGCAAACAATCAGCCCAACGACAATAACAGCCGATCAAAAGATAAATAATGAAAAAAAACAGCACTGTGGGTAAAATACTTTTTACGACGGCCTTTTTACTCGGCGGAATTTCCGTTGGGTGGATGTGCACTGTGTTTATGAATACCAATGCCCTGGCACTGACAGTCACCCTTGTCATTGGCGGTATCTATGGTATCGGCGCCATTGAACTCTTTCAATTCAGGTATGCAACGAGAACTCTGACAGAAGCCCTTTTGAGAACAAAAGAAAAAGTAGCGGTTCTTGAGGATTGGCTTAAGACACTGGATGAGTCGCTTCATAATCCGGTACGGTTGCGCATCCAGGGCGAGCGTGTCGGGCTCCCCGCCCCGATCCTTACTCCTTATTTTGTGGGTCTTCTGGTCATGCTGGGTTTGCTGGGCACATTTGTCGGCATGGTTTACACGTTAAAAGGCGCTGTCATTGCACTTGAAGGAACAACCGAACTTGATGCCATCCGTGCCGGGCTTGCCGCACCGATTAAGGGACTTGGACTGGCATTTGGTACCTCAATTGCCGGGGTGGCTACCTCTGCCATGCTGGGGCTTATGTCCACCCTTTGT
>JAHECJ010000015.1 GCA_024641805.1 Desulfococcus sp. | reverse complement strand
TTGTTTGAATCAGGCATGTACGACCTCCCATCAGTCACCTATTGTTGTTAAAGAATTACTAAAACACAAACGAGGATTGAGGCCTGAAAAGAAAATCGAGCCATCCCAATGCGGCAGGCCATTGCAGCCACTCGAAACACCTTCCCCAAATTTATCCTCAATATTTTCATGGATCTATACCCACGTCCGGCAAAGATAGCAAAACAGATGGGGTTGTATTATAATCGTCTAATTAATTTGCAAGATTGCAATTGTCAGGCCAATTATTTTCCACCGGCTGATCCAGATCGACTTCCCCGCTTGATCCAATCTTAAATTATGCTATTTTATATCCGAGATTCCGCATCTATAAAAAGTCAGATTCAGACGGCAAAGAAAAAGACACAAAATCAAGGAGACACAAATGACATTTCCGGATCGAAATAATCCTTATAATTTTGACAATTTTCTGGAATGGCGGATGCATTATGATTATTACCGTGATGACGAATTTCTGCAGAAAGTGGTCCGCCATTTTACCGGCGACCTTTGGGAAACCGTTGATCAGGCGGCACGCACAATGTCAGCGAAAGTGTCTTTCCACTGGCGGGATATGACTGATGCCATTGCAGTTCCGGAAAAGCGGCCTTACCTGATGCACTATGACGGGCACAGGCACCGCATTGACCGGATTGTTCGTCCCGCTGAGACGGAACGCATGGAAAAGGAAGTTTTTTCAGAAGGATTGTTCTCTTCAAAAACCCATCCGTGGGTCCGGCTCACCAAGATGTTTCTGATCTACCAGAACGGGGAAGCCTGCATTGCCTGCCCCGTGACCTGCACCGAAGGACTGGTTGCAGTGGTGGAACAATTTGCCGACACGGACGCGCTCAAACAGGTTGTGGCCCACTGCAAGGACGGGATTGACGGGGAGTTTGCCATCGGCGCCCAGTATCTGTCGGAAATCCAGGGCGGGTCCGATGTGCCGGCCAATCTGCTGGAAGCGGTTCAAGACAAGGACGGCACGTGGCGGCTATATGGCAGCAAGTTTTTCTGTTCCGCCACCCATGCCGATTATGCCATTGTGACCGCAAAACCCAAAGGCTCCGAAACAGTCGCCCTGTTTGTAGTACCGTCGTGGCTTTCAGACAAAAAAAAAGAGATTCGAAACGGAACCACCATTGACCGCATCAAGTGGAAAATGGGGACCAGCGAACTAACCACGGCGGAACTGACGTTTGACGGGGCAGTGGCCTATCCGGTGGGACCGCTGGACAGAGGATTGGCAAACGTGGTCGGGATCGTTTTGACTTTTTCCCGCCTGACGGTCGGGTTGTCGTCCGCGGCGTCCATGACCCGAGCGGTGCGGGAAGCAAAGGCCTACAGCCGTTTCCGCAAAGCCTTTGGCGTGCCGGTCCACCAGTTTCCATTGCTGGCCAACCAGATCGACGACATTGAGATCTGCGCCCGGCGCTCCACGGCCGGGGCTTTCAAACTTTACAGTCAGGTTCTCGCCCTCCCCGGCGGCCTGATGGGGGGGAGCCCGAAAGAAGAAGCAGTCGATATCCGCAAAAGACGATTTGCCGTGCGGGAACTCATCATGCTGCAGAAAATCGCCGCCACGTGGGATGCCACGGATGTTCTGCGGACGGCCATGTCTGTGTTCGGCGGCCACGGGGTGATGGAGGACTTTTCCTCCCTGCCCCGGCTTTTCCGGGATGCCGCCATCAACGAGCTCTGGGAAGGACCGCGAAACGTACTGCTGACCCAGATTCACCGAGACATGCAGAAAGCCGCTGACTGGTATCCGCCGGATACGGTTGTTATAGATTTGCTGGCCGGGGCCGACACCGCTGCTGTCAGTGAGCTGTCCCTGGAAATCAACGAACTGGTCCGGCATCCGGATCTGCTGACTATGGATGAAAGAACCCGCGACATCTGCCGACGATGGGACAGCTTCTGCCATCGGCTGTTCCATGCATACCAGGACATGGCTCTGGCGGAAGTGATGACTGCATAAAATCCATCAGTGGCCGTTTAACGACCAGTCATAATCCAGGTACTTGATCTTAATCTGGTCTTTCCGGGCCTCAAGCTGTTTTATTAAAGGCTCATCCGTATACTTTATAAAAAAATCGATCACATCATTATTAAAGTCTTTGGAAAACCACTTGAAGATGCTGCTGACAAAAAGTTTGTCCCCGGCCAGATAGTTTTTTTCAGTATTATTAATAAAATTGCGGGCGGACCGGTCCAGCTGGACGTCCAGTCGGCTTCCCTCATAGGGCTCGGAAATCAACGCCGGGCACCCTTTTGATGCGCAGTTCACGGCAAAATGAACACGTGGATCTTTAAATTCCGGCCGTAAAATGTCGTGCTCGATATGGTCAAGGGTCACGACCTCTCCGCCCAAACGGACAAAGTCCTTCTTCCACGGCCCCCAGAACCCGCCCAGATCCTTGATCGATTTAACCCCGGGGTATCCGGACAGGATGAGCTTAATGGTCCAGGCATTATACGCATTGATATAAAAAGCCATCTGATCGTCACGGGACAGGTTGCGGACATCCGTGGAATCAAAAAGCGCCAGATAGCGGTCCAGTTTCTGTTCGTCCTTTTTAAATCCTGCGTAATCGACAACCCCGTTTTTAACATACATTGCCAGCAGTTCGGCATAGATGCCGTGATCCGCTTTTTCCGAGTTTTCGGAAGCATGTCCGGGAACCGATAAAAAGATCAACCCCATCATGAGCCCTATTCCTATAACTTTTATATTTAATATTCGTTTTTTATCCATACGCCGCCTTCGTTTCTTTTCATCCGGAACCCGTGACCGCATCCCAAAATCAGCTTTCTTGAATTTTTTCCACATATCATATCTGCCGGTTGTTATTTGAAGCCGGCGGTCATCCCCTGCCCTGCAAAAACAACCTGAAAATTTTCAGCAGCAATAGGAGCGGGGCGGTCCCGTGCAGGAACAGATCGAAAATGTCAATGGGTCTTGACAGTTGACCGTGAACCAGCATGCGGATCTTTTCAACCAGGTGCGGCTCCGGTCTAAAAGGCGCCAGTCCGAGGAATAATGAAAGGATGATCAGCACCGCGAAGGGAATTTTGTCCAGCCAATTAAACATCACCTTTTCCTTTTAAAAAAATTCGATATATTTTAATCGCTGATTATTTGTCATCCGGTTTATCAAGATATTCCGGGTAAAGCTTTTCCATGCAGTCCGGGCAGATTCCATGGCTGAATTCCGCATCCGTATATTTGGAGACATACGCTTCAACCTGATTCCAGTACCCCTTGTCATCCCTGATCTGTTTGCAGTAGGAACAGATCGGTACAATCCCTCGAAGGGTTTCAATTCTATTCCGGTATGCCTTAATGCTTAAAGAAACCAGCACCAGCACAATAATGGTGATTAAAGAGCACACCCCCAGATTGATCATCAGCGTGGTAAAAATATGCCGGGTGGTTTTCCCTTCCGGCTGCTCCACAATGAGATACCACCCGAATTCAGAGATATACCGGGTGTTCATATGAACTACTTCATTCCCGTCTTTAAAGTTGAAGGACTGCTCCGGATGTGAGAGCATTTCCTTCGAATATTCCGGATATTTGTTGCTGTTAAAAATATTTGCAATTGATTTCGGGAAATTCTCCCCGGAAAGCTTCACGTCGCCATTTTTATCGACAAAATAGATATTCCGGCTGTATTTCTTTTGGTATTCCTCAATCAGCAGTTTCACCGCGTTCACTGTCAGACCGACGCCCGTGGCCCCGATATAATTGCCGTCATAATCATAAACACGATAATTGACAAAAATAGTCATCATGTCTTTGTTGGCCATGTCAGGATCCACATTGATTTCGTAATCGTCCTTCATATTCCGGACCCTTAAATACCAAGCATCCCGCTTTTCATCCGGCGACACTTTCTTGAGTATACCGCTGGCGTAATAATAATTCCGGGTATTTTCAGAAACTAAAAAACTGGTAAATGTATTATACTTTTTTTTGATTTCCTTGAGGTATTTTGTAACACTTTGCTCATCCTTCTCCCCGGAAATAATCCAGTCCCTTAAAAACGTGTCGGAGGCCATCAGGGAGGAAATAAAAACAGGCCGGAGCAGATCTCTCTGGATTTCAGAATAAATATTATCGCTGGTCAATGGCAGTTCATTTAAAGTTATTTCAGAACGCAGGGATTTTAACGACACATAGTAACTGGCAAGGCTGGTAATCAAAAATCCAATAACCAGAAGAAAACTGATGATTGCAATAAGACTTTTATCTTTTTTCATTTAACTATCCGTAAAAAGCAATTTTTGCATTATATAGCAACAGCGACCTTTTCCATAAGTCCAAATATAGTTTTATACCGTCCAAAACAATAATCATGGTTTATTCAAAATACAATCGTGATCAGAATTTAAAAACAGCTGATTCTGCCCGGCAAAGATCATTCTGATTTTTCACGCTCCCGTTTGTATTCATCATAGGATACACTGTTGACGCTATCCAGACATCGCTGGACTTCGTCCCTGCTTTCATATCTGTAGCAATCCTGACGCTGCCGTTCCTGAAGCCCATCATACCAAGCCCTCGTCGTACAGCCGGTCAGCGCCAGACTTAACCCCGCTGCCAAAAATACGGCCATCTGTTTCCGGTTCATTTCAGTCCCTGCCCCCATCTAACAGCACGCCGATATCACGCAAGCAATCATCAATCATTAAACTTTTATCAAACCCATGCGCAAAAAGACGTAACGTGTCACTCCCGAATAACTCACGGTGCGATGGCTTTAAATTTTTCTTCCGGCGCCCCGCAGACCGGACAGGTTTTGGGCGCTTTTTTGTCCGTCACATAGCCGCAGACCTGACACACCTGGTAGGCCTTCACGTCTTCTTTCATGGACTGGTATATGGCGCGCTCATAAAGTTTTGCATGAAAAGTTTCCGCATCCCTGGCCTGGGAAAAAGCAAACGCCGCCGCTTTCTCGCCTTCGTCTTCCGCATCTTTCATAAAATCCGGGTATTCAACTTCACTGATGGATTTTTCCCTTTCAAAGGAGCTTTCCAGGTTGGTATCCGTATCCTTGACAATAATATCCTTCATCAAATTCAAATTCCGCGTGGCATGAACCCTTTCCGCTTCGGCAATGGCTCGAAACAGCAGTGAAATCTGAAGATTCCCTTCTTCGCGCGCTTTTTCCGCAAAGGCCAGCAGCCTGAAATAGGCCTTGGCCTCTCCGACAAATGCCGCCCGAACGTTCTTTTCAGTCTTTTCCTGCATAATCATTTTTCTCCTGATTGAAATATTGATTTGATTAATTTCCGGCAACAAACAATTGCTGCAAAACAAATGATGCATAAAGCGCACTCTTCAAGGATACCAGTTTTATACCATGAATCGGCAAATTTTTCCCGGATTTAAAAAAACTCATATCAATTCAAACGAATCTTAATTGATTCCGGTATTTAAAAAACCGTTGAATCATCCTTGAGAAAAAGCAAATATAGAAGCGGTTCTTTTCACGCCGCCTCAAAAATAAGAAGAGAACAGTTGATTGGCGCCGGACTGTTCATCAAGCGATTGCAAAAAAAGGGGACCCCATGCTGAAAAAAGAATATCCCTATTACCTGGCCAACAAACCGGTGATGCCGAACACGGACCTTGCGGTAACCGACAAGTACAGCGGAAAAACAGCCACCCGGGTGGCCATGGCTGATGAAGCAGCCATCGACCGGGCCATCGGGATGGCGGTTATCGCTTCCGAGCCGATGCGCAGACTGCCGGCGTACCGTCGCCAGGAAGTACTGGCACATTGCGCGGCAAGGTTTAGCCAGCGCTCAGAAGAACTGGCGCAGGCATTATGCATTGAAGCCGGAAAACCCATCAAGGACAGCCGAGGGGAAGTCTCCCGGTTGATTGAAACGTTTAAAATCGCGGCTGAAGAAAGCGTGCGCATGACCGGCAAATACGCGCCCCTGGACCGGAGCCCCCGAACACAAGGATACACATCCGTGTGGAAGCGGGTCCCCATCGGCCCGTGCTCGTTTATTTCCCCGTTTAATTTCCCCCTGAACCTGGCCGCCCACAAAGTGGCGCCGGCCATTGCCGCCGGATGTCCGTTTGTTTTAAAGCCCGCCAGCCTGACGCCCATCGGCGCGCTGATCATCGGCGAAACGTTAGCTGAAACCGACCTGCCGGAAGGCGCCTTTTCCATTCTCCCCTGCCGTCGGGATGGAGCCCGTTTATTTACCGAAGATGAACGCTTGAAACTTCTGAGCTTTACCGGCTCCCCGGAAGTGGGCTGGAAACTGAAATCCCTGGCCGGGAAAAAGAAGGTGACCCTTGAACTGGGGGGCAACGCGGCCTGTATTGTAGATAAAGACACGGATCTGGATGATGCGGTGGAACGAATCATCTTCGGCGCGTTCTATCAGTCCGGCCAGAGCTGTGTGGGCGTCCAGCGGATTCTGGTGCATGAAGATATTTATCAGGCATTTTCCGACAAGCTGGTGAACCGGACAAGAGCATTAAAAATGGGAGATCCCAAGAATGAAGACACTTTTATCGGCCCCATGATTTCCGAAAAAGAAGCCCTGCGGCTGGAAAACTGGATTAACAGCGCAGTGAAAAAAAACGCCACGCTTCTTTGCGGCGGGAAACGCGACGGCGCCATGCTGGAAGCTACCCTTTTGGCCGATGTGCCGAAAAACGAAGATATCTGCGCAAAGGAAGCCTTTGGTCCGGTGGCCGTGATCTCAAAGTTTTCGAATTTCAACGCAGCCATCGATGAAGTCAATGACAGTTTTTTCGGTCTGCAGGCCGGAGTATTCACCCGGGACCTTTATCATGCACAGACGGCGTGGGACCGGTTGGCGGTAGGGGGCGTTATTATCGGGGACGTGCCGTCCTGGCGGGCGGACCAGATGCCCTATGGCGGGGTCAAGGACAGCGGCATGGGTCGGGAAGGCATCAAATTTGCCATGGAGGATATGACGGAAATCCGGTTGATGGTGATCCGGGATCTTTCCAGATAAAAAATCCGGAGCATAGAATCCTGATTGGGCCTGAACCGATTTTTTTATTGCTCAAAAAGCGCCTTGTACGTTTGCTCAATTTTTAAGCGGTGTTTCTCCTCTTCTCTGGCAAGTCCCAGAAACAATATGCTTAAATCAACATCCTCAGAGATTTCAGCCAGCAGGGAATAGAGTTCAAACGCCTTGTCCTCCCGCTTCATGGCCAGGATCAAAGCATCACCGAACGCCATATCGGGATTCGGCTCAACGTTCTCGTGTTTTTTGGCAATTTTCAGGTCTTCCTGCTTTTCAACTATTTTTTCAAACATTTTTTCAAGGGCATCGGCATCAATGGTCAGCAGCATCTTTTTGTGCTGGAATTCTTCCTTGGCAAACTCCATGAAAAGGGGCTTGAGAAACGGATCCGTTGTTTTTTCCGCCAGATTTTTATAAAATTCATGCGATTCTTCTTCCCGCATCACTGCAAAACCGATCACTTCGGCAAATGTCTTGAAACCGTTTTTCATCCTGCCTCCCAGATTGTTATTTACTAAATGATTGCTCAGACTGAATATTTTAAATATCCCCCTGATTTGAATTAACTTTTATTTCAAATTGGTGAAAAAATACCTTATGTTTTTTTATCCTTGATTTCAATCATTTATTCAAAACGAGAAAAAAATGTCATAAAAAAGTTGACACATGAAAATTTTTCCATATAATCAATTCGAAACTTATCGAATTATAAAAATGGAATGCCGGTAACGGCAGCATACCTATGAACACGACCCAACTGACAAAAATATTAAAAGCACTTTCCAACCAGACCCGACTTGAGCTTTACCTGCAGATCGCCCGGCAAAGCGAGGCTGATTTTGACACCGGGTGTGAGTGTTTTATAACCGACATTGTGGGCTCGCTGAATATCGGCGCCCCGACCGTTTCTCATCATTTAAAGGAACTGACAAATGCGGACTTGATCACCACCGTGCGCCGGGGCAAATTTCTCACCGCCACCGCGAACAAGGAGATTATGCGGGAGGTGATTGAAATGTTATCTGAAAGCATCACCCCGAATTTCTCATAAAAATTTCAGGGGGCAATATTTTTTTGCCCAAACAGTTCGACAGTTGTCGAATTTCATAACCATTAAATATGACAGGAGGATGAATGAAAATAGTAACCTTGCTCGGAAGCCCGAGACCCGAAGGCAACAGCGCGGCCATTGCCGGCCGGTTTATTGAAACCGCGGAAAGCCTCGGTGCTGAAACCAGAACATTTGCCCTGAATAAACTCAATTTCCGCGGGTGCCAAGCCTGCATGGCCTGTAAAACAAAACTCGACCATTGTGCGTTAAAAGACGATCTGACCGGAATTTTAGATGAAATTCGGGACGCGGACGCGCTGGTGCTGGCTACACCGGTCTATTTCGGAGACATCACCGCCCAGATGAAAATGTTCATCGACCGGACCTATTCCTATTATGTGCCTGATTTTCTGACCAAGGCCATCCCCGGCCGGCTCCCCCTCGGCAAAAAACTCGTATTCATCCAGACGCAGGCCCAACCCGGAGAAAAAATGTTTATTGATATTTATCCCAAATATGAACTTTTTTTCCAATTCCTGGGATTTAAAAACAATCAACTGATCCGGGCCTGCGGCGTGAATGACGCCAAAGATGCGGAAAAAAGGGAAGATATCATGAAGCTTGCCGAAGAAACCGCCCGACGGATCTTGGAGGATGCCGCATGAAAACTCAGCTACCGGTTACGGAAATCATCCAAAAAAGATATTCCTGTCGAACTTACGCCGCCACACCCATCAGCAAAGCCCACCATGCGTCTTTAGATGCCTTTCTGTCTGAGAACAGGACAGGACCCTTTGGGGCCGGCGTCAGATTCAAGCTGATTACAGCAAGTACCTCGGAACAAACCGATTTAAAAGACCTGGGCACTTACGGCGTCATCAAAAACCCAACCGGATTTATTATTGGCGCAGTCAAAGACGGCCCAAACAGCCTGGAGGACTTCGGGTACGCCATGGAAAAGAACATTCTGCTTGCCGCCCGCCTGGGACTCGGAACCTGCTGGCTGGGCGGGACATTTACCAAAAGCACGTTTGCCGATAAAATGAATGCCGGAGACGACGAATCCATCCCCGCGGTAACGGCAACCGGGTATATTGCATCCGGAAAAAGCCTTTTGGAAAAAACCATGCGATGGGGAGCCGGCGCAGACAACCGGAAATCCCGGCAGACGCTTTTTTTCAAGAACGCATTCGATCACCCACTATCCCCGGAGGAATCCGGAGACTGGAACACACCTTTGGAAATGGTGCGGATCGGCCCGTCAGCCTCCAACCGCCAGCCGTGGCGGATCGTCAAGCAGTCAGACCGCCCTGTATTCCATTTTTATATGCAGCGTTCAAAAGGATATAAAACCAGAAACCGCATCCTTTTCGGCATGGCCGACCTTCAGCGGGTGGATATGGGAATTGCCATGTGTCATTTTGAAATGACGGCCGTTGATCGCGGGCTTGACGGTCAATGGCATTTTGAAGAGCCGGATATCGGGAACCTTCCGGAACAGACCAGTTATGTGGCATCATGGGAGGGATAAACATCATGGAAGACAGACGGCTTTTTTTGAAAAAAAGCGCGCTCACATTAATGACACTTTCAATGCCGATGGTGTTATCCTGCAAAACAGGGGCAACGATAAAAATGAATCCGAAAAAACCGAAAAAAGCAGTGGTGTTCTGGTACAGCCAGACCGGAAATACCGAAAGGGCCGGCCGCCTGATTGCCGAGACCCTGAAAAATAACAGCCTTAAAGTGGAAGCCTCCGAATATCGGGAGATTGACCCCGAGTCTGTCGCCGACTACGATCTGATCATTGCCGGCTCTCCGGTCTATTATTACGATGTCCCGGCTAATTTTAAAAAATGGCTGCATTCTCTGCCCGGCATTGTCGGCATCCCTTGCGCCGCATATGTTACTTTCGGCGGGACCGGCGGCAATCAGCATAACACGGCCTGCACCCTGCTGGAACTTCTTTCAGACAAAGGCGGTGCGCCGGTGGGCATGGAAACCTTCGGCAATATGTCCACATTTGCCATCACCTGGTCATCCGGAAACGCGAACCGGGTTTTACAATACAAACACCTGCCGGACGAGGACTCCTACGGCAGGATGCGGGATTTCGCGTCATCTGTTTTAAACCGGGCCAAGCTCGGACAGCAGATAGAAATTGATAAAGAGATTGATTTCAGGGATCTGATTAAAAACTCCCCCTCCATCTGGTCCACCAAACTGTTCATCAGCCGCCATACCATCAACAGGGAGAAATGCGTTGAATGCGGCACCTGTGTAAAAAAATGTCCGGCGGACGCCATTGATCTGTCAAAGTATTATGTGGACACAGACCGCTGCATTGCCTGCCTCGGGTGCGTGAACAACTGCCCGGCCCAGGCAGTTGACATGGCATTTATGGGAAAAGAAATATACGGGTACAAGGAGTTTGTCCGGCGCAACCGGATTCAGGTCCCGGTGCCGAAAGAGCTGAGCCCGGATTTTTCATGAAACCGGACGATCATTCCGTGATAAATCAGCCGGGTGAAGATCAAGCGATCCGGTTTTTATCATCAAAAAAAAGCTCTGTCTGGCTTTTATTTTCGGAATCATAAAGGCCTATGACCGCTTCGGCAAGTTCCTCCGCATACCCTCCGGCTGGAAAAAAATTAACGGTCCGCAATGCCTGGACCAGATTTTCCTCGCTGGCAATCACGTGTTCTATGGTTGAACTGTCATAGGTTTCTTCATAGAGGAGAGAAAAATTTTCCTCCCGCAGATTGTGCGTGGCCACATTTCTCAGGTTTTTATCAATGACGGCATACTCTCTGATCTTGAGTATGTTTTCAGCATCGTCCCGAATCATCTGATATTTTTGGCGCATATCCTTTTTCCTTTATTTCAGGTTAAAATTCGGCCGGAAAAACTGTTTTTATCGTAAAAAAACTTAAAGACGCTGCTTTCAATCCGAGACGGAAATCCGACAGCGGTATCAAATCTGTTGATCCGGTTTGAAATTTTTCGCTATGGAGCGGGCTTTGGAAATGTACTGAATGGAAAAAGAAATTTCAGAGGCAAGTGTCCCCATTATCCGGATGGGGAGTTCTTCGTAACGAAAATCAATAATGTAACGAAAAATATTAATTTAAAGATACAAAAATATATTTCAAATGTCAATGCCTGATATAAATATTTGAACTTCCCTGTAAATCCTGGCTGCCATTCCAAAAATTAGATGGCCCGGTCCATGTTTAATGGCTCTGTTTCACCATGGTCCGCCCGCGTCATCAGAAAAAACAACATGCAAAACAAGGCATCTTCATCCGACATTGCGAAGGTTTTTGCAAATTTCATCAGACGGTTTTCCGTCGATGTTTCGCCATGATACATCAGTGCCTCAATTTTTCCGGGCAGCATTTCCGGCAGACACATCAACAGTGCCCTGGCATCATTCATTTTAAGATAGCCGATGGTTTTTTTTACACATCGGGCCTCTTCTCTTAAATTTTTACAAATTTTCAGTTCATTGATAAAAAATGCCCGTCGCTGTCGATCCAGCTTCATCCGGATAAATGAAATCACCGTTGCGCGTTTATCCCCCAGAAACCGGAACAGGGTTTCAATAAAATCCATTTCCTTATCTCTGGGCGCCGCTTCTGATTTCTCTGCTACACACAGTTCGTTCTTCTCAAACGACCGATGATTTGATAATGTAATAACATTCTTTTTTTGTGGATGCTGCATGATTATTTCCTCCATTTTATGCTTTGATGATTCATTTTTTCCTTTTGGAGGTATCATAGAACGGCATGTGTGCGCTTACCGTCACACATCGGCATTTTTTTTATTTTTTTTATAACCAATTGAAAAAAAAGATAAAAAATGAAAATTACAACCGGATTCCAACTCAACATGCTGAAATTATAATTTTTTATTCCAATCGGAAGGGCATTTAGCACCTAAAAGCAATGGACCGATCGTGAAACCATTTCACGAAAAAAATCAAAATCAGGGATGACGATGAAAGAAAAGCAACTTATAAACCTGCTCAAAGCCGTTGATCTGATGGCACGTCCTGACGGCACCACCATCAATGAACTGTCGGCTGAACTCGGGATCAACCGCCGGTCGGTTTACCGTCTCATCGAGACATTGGAGAGCATGCATTTTCCAATTTATAACGACAACACGACCTCGGAACGCGATAAGCCGTGGCGGCTGCTGCCGGAGTATGTCAAAAAAATGCCCAACATTGCCATGCCGGAATTAAAACTTTCTTTTGCCGAAACGCTGGCCCTGTACCTGCTCAAAGGAGAAGCAGCGATTTATAAAGGAACCCGGCTGGAAACCGAAGCCCAATCGGCTTTTAACAAGATCAGTGCCTTTCTGCCGCCCCCGGTGTTCAAACAGCTCGACAAAATCAAGACCCTGTTCATCCCCCACTCCAAGTTCGCCAAGGATTATTCCGGCAAGGAAGAAATCATCGACACCCTGGCCGATGCCATCCTGACTCAGAAAATCTGCATGGTGAGTTATTTCTCCTTTTATGATGAAACTGAAAAACACTACCTTATCGAGCCACTTCATTTTTTTGAAAGCAACGGAGGGATGTATATATTTGTCCGGGTGCCGAAGCATGACTCCATCCGAACCCTGGCTGTGGAACGGATTCAAAAAATCGAAAAATCCGAAGAAGCCTTT
>JAHECJ010000435.1 GCA_024641805.1 Desulfococcus sp. | reverse complement strand
AACCGGTCATGCAGCTTGACATATCTGTCTGTAGTAAGACACAGCGGTGAGTCAGCGCGCCCCGACATAAAATCCGTTCCAATATATTCAATGCCCAGACGATTTCGGATAATTGTGTTTGTCTGATCAATAAAAACCAGGAGGGAATCAAACATCCGTTCGTCATCAG
This sequence comes from Desulfococcus sp., assembly GCA_024641805.1. Taxonomy (GTDB): domain Bacteria; phylum Desulfobacterota; class Desulfobacteria; order Desulfobacterales; family Desulfosalsimonadaceae; genus SURF-3. Next base: position 3,254 of record JAHECJ010000435.1, on the reverse strand, counting down.
CAAGCAATGGGGGGCTGCAGTATTCAATCTGCCCCCCCGGCTCAAACGCGACCTGAAATCCATTTTCGGCCTGATACGCATTCCCTTTGAAGGAAAAACCCAGATCAAGCAGCAACCGGTAAACGGCATTCACATCATCTATTGACAAGATGCGCGTAGGCAGAAATTCATATTCAAATCCATAAGTTCTCGGCCCTGGGTGCTTTAGTCCGGATAAAACATTTATATATGCCTGCGTAAACTGGTTTACCAGGCGATCGAGTCTATAATTATCCTTCAACATATTCCCTTTAAAAAATCACGTCAGGAAAAAAATTCATGATACCATAATGTGAAAATGATAATTGAAAAAACCTGATCCGCAACCGAGACCAGAGTTTCCGGTCCGATGCCCTGGGTCGTAATTTTCCCTGCAAGAGAACTGACAAAGTCGGGATCAAGAATCCCCTGTCGGCGAATGACTTCTCCCCTGAGAATTTCCTGTAGAAAATCAGGAAGCCCCTTGGGGTCCGACAGCCAGTCTGCGATGGGAATGGTAAAGGGCTGCTTGCGTCGAAATGCAGTTTCTTGATCCAATACATTATATTTCCTATATGAATAGCTGCAGATATATTTTTCTCTGACGGATTCTATATTTACCTTCAGACGAACTGGCAACGCGGCGGCAAACTCTGCCAGGCGATAATCTAACAGGGGTGTTCGGGCTTCAAGAGAATGTCTCATTGACAACCGATCCAGCCTTAAAATAACGTAATCCGGCAATCTGAAACGCGATTCAAATGCGATCATCTGATTAACCGGTTCTTCATTGCCGGTCAAAAACGGAACGGCATCGTCCGAAAACAACTTTGATGGCGCTTTCCGACCGGTTAGTCTTAAAATTTCATCTGCAGAAAATAACGCTTCGTTTTGAATATACCGATCCCCCGCATTATTTTTTCTGTTTACAATATATGTGATCAATTCCGGAAAAAGAATCAGCAGTTCGTTCTGATTTTTCTCTGTAAGGCTTTGAAATTGCGACGCAGCGCCTTCAATCATGAATTTACGGTAACCGGCAAAAATTTCATCCGCTCCTTCTCCGGTGAGAACAACCTTTACCTGTTTCGCCGCCATTTCACAGACCATGTCCGTGGGCAGCAATGTTCCCAATGAAACCGGTTCTTCCAAAGACCTTATGATTTCCGGTAATTTTTCGAGATGCCTTTTCCGGCAAACCCAGGTGTTTAATTTTGCGGATTTAAATTTTGCTGAGTTGGCGGTTAGAAAATTTTTCACATTTGCCAGCTCATTATATTTTTCTTCATCAAAACCAATGGAAAACAGGCGGATTGAAGGCTGTTGCAGTGCAGCCTGGGCAGACACTGCGGAGGAATCAATTCCGCCGCTGATCAGTGTGCCGACTTCCACATCTGACCTCAATCTGATTTTAACCGCATCGGCAAACAAATCATAAAACTGTGCTGCGGCATCATCGAGGGTCATATCATGATTGACTCGATCAAGAAAATAATCCCAGTATCTTTTAACCTTATATTCACCGGAAGGTAAGTCATATTCCAGATACGATCCCGGCTGAAGCCGTTTAATGCCATTAAACAAAGTGTCACTGCCCGGAACATATCGGTATGTAAAATAGGCTGATAAATGATGAGAGTTGAATTCAGGCGGATTGCCCATCGCTGCTGTCAGGGGCTTAATTTCGGAAGAAAACAGGAAATTATTTTTATCTTTAATGTAATATAAAGGCTTGATGCCGAATCGGTCTCTAAAAAGCAACAGACGTTTCCTCCCCGGGTCCAGAATGGCACCGGCATACATGCCGTTCAGGTATGACAGGAAATCGTCACCTTTTAAACGATAGAGATGCAGTGCGACTTCAACATCCCCTTTGGAAATAAATGGCTCTTTTTTTGTTAGTTCCCGGAGTTCTACGAAATTATAAATCTGTCCGTTGCATATTATCGTGGTGTCATCAAGAGAACAAGTTATCGGCTGCATGCCTGTTTCAAGATCAAGAATCGATAGACGGACGAATCCCAGACCAACTGTCTTGCCGCAGACAGAATGAACCACAGTTTTTTTGTCATCGGGTCCACGGTGTCGCAGGATTTTCCCCATTTCGTTGAGATGCCTGGTCGTTTGGGACAAAGTCAACTCAGCAGATACGATTCCAAAGATGCCGCACATGGGCCTGATCTCTAAATTATTTAATTTTTAAAAATTTTGGTATATACTGAAACAAACGATTTAAGTCAATTGATTTCAGAAAGTTATTTTCCGCAATAAAATAAAGGAAGAAGCACTGGTTTCTGATAAATTAAAATTAAGTGTGCCTGTCCAAAAGGGTATGCTACTAATATCAATGACATTACTAAACATACACAGGTTTGACTGATATTTCTTCATTTTCAAATTATAACTCGCTAGATTTTTTGGGAAAATATTTTTTTATAAAAAATTTAATCAACAGATTCGTTATATAGCAATGAATTACAGCCTATCCATATTCCCCGTAAATCGTACAACTTTATTTTTCCGGTCGCCATCGAAAAAAAACCATGGGACTCAACCGCAAACGGTTGTCAGTGAATCAAATCAGGAGGAAATGGATACCCGCAAAGAAGAGATAATACGATGCAAAGTCTGCGGCCACAAAATTACAACTTATAGAGAAAAAGTCAATGTGAACGGTTCCCATCATCATACATTTGCCAATCCGAATGGTATCATTTTTGATATCGGCTGCTACAAAACAGCTTCGGGATGCCTGAACACCGGCCCCTTTACAAATGAATTTTCATGGTTTACGGGGTATCAATGGCGGATTTCAATATGTGCCTCATGTACCACGCACCTGGGTTGGCTGTTTCTTTCTGCAAATAATAATTCTTTTTATGGATTAATTCTCGACCGGCTCATTGAATCAATCGAATGATTCCAAAACTAACCAATCAAATTTCCGGCAATCAATTGTGCAACGCCGATAAAGTCAACTTTTGCTTGAATATAATTATTGACAAATAATTTTATATGTTATTATTATAACCAAGAATTATTATTACCATTATGATTCGAATGGTAACGGATTGTGAGTGAACCACCCCAGAGCTGAGAACATAAATTGACTTTCAACAGGTATTAATACAATCTGTAGTATATGAGATAGAATGTTATAAAAATAAAAATAATGAGGACACCATGCCATACAAGCTGATCGGTACGTTTACTGCCTTGTTCTTTTATGGATGCAT
>JAHECJ010000434.1 GCA_024641805.1 Desulfococcus sp. | reverse complement strand
AGTGGCGGATTGCGGGACATCGACGTAAATAGGATCCAGTTGTTGAATGGTAGCCAGGGCCATCGGCTGGTATGCTGTGACAATGGCGCCATCCGTCACATTAGACAGACCGATACGACCGGAAATGGGCGCGGAAATCTGAGTGTATCCCAGGTTAATACGGGCAGTCTTCACCATTGCATTCCAGTACTGAATATCAGCCTCGACCTGAGTCAGGGCGGCAGCCGCGTCATCATAGTTCTGCTGGCTCACCGCCTTGTCCGCGAGCAAATCCTTATAGCGTTCGGCCCTTGACCGGGTGGCGTTCAGATTGGCTACGACCCGGCCAAGGGCGGCTTCGGCATTGTCGATGGCTGCCTGAAAAGGCGCCGGATCGATCTGATAAAGCACCTGTCCGGCCTTGACATCGGAGCCTTCGGTAAACAGGCGTTTCAAAATCAGCCCGCTGACCTGGGGCCTGATTTCGGCAATCCGAAACGGCGCGGTGCGTCCCGGCAATTCCGCGGTCAGCATTATTTTCTGTGTCGCGACCGACATCACGGATACTTCCGGCGGCCCGCCCGGACCTCCTGGTCCTTGTCCCGGCCCCTTTCCCAGACCGATCAGTTTGCCAACCTCATCACAGCCTGTCATCGCAAGCGCTGCCCAGACAGCCATGATAAGAAGAACCATTTGAATTTTTAAAATTTTCTGCATGCGGCACCTTTCAAAAAAACTGTTGAAGATATGCGTTTAATAAATAAAAAACCTACAACAGGAATGAATGCTCATTCCGCTATATTTTAACACTGTCCCAGCATGACTGGACAAGCTTTCGGGAAAGCGAGGCGTCCAGATCCACAAATCCCAGCAAATGATCCCGTATCGTCCAGATAATGGGGGCGAACGCCAGATTAAAAAAAACCGCCGGCGGCTGATTGCGTATCACCTGCTGGGCAATTCCCCTTTCATAGAGATCGGTGAAAATATCCGGTTTGCTGGCCGACGCAAAGAGCCGGTTTCTGCGATACTCCACTCCGTACGGGGAGTTGTGGAACTGTTCGGAATACTTGAAATCAAGGGGATTGAGTATACAATAGTCGATCACCCCGGTGCATACATGGAAAAAACACTCCCGCACCGGTTGGCCGTGCGGATAGTTTTCCAGCAGAAATGCCACCATTCTTTCATCTTTTTCCTTGTAAAGCGTCCGGATCAGCACATCCCGGTTCTCAAAATAGCGGTATATGGTGCCAATGCCGACCCCTGCTTTTTCAGCGATCATGGACATGGGCGCACCATGAAACCCCTCCTTCGCTATCAGCTCCATTGCAGTACGGATTATATCTTCCCGTTTTTTCTGTTTTTTCATGGCAGACTTTCTGTTAAATAGTGCCCAAAAAGGAATGAACGTTCATTCCTTTTTATAATGCAGAATATGGCCCGTCAAGATTTTTTAATGCATTACAATGCTTTTTCAGAGACCATCAGGCGCCCCGCTTTTCAAAAGGCCGCCAGTACCATTTTTTGATCACCGCGTATTTTGTCTTTATGGCTTCCGGCGCGGTGGCAAACAGCGAATACAGGGTCGGCACCACCAGCAGCGTCAGCAGCGTGGCAAGCATCAGGCCGAAGATAACGACGATGGACATGGATTTCCAGTACTGGGAGGTTTCGCTTACCAGTGAAATCGACATTTTCCGGAAATCAATAGAAACGCCGGTGGCCATAGGGACCAGGCCCAGGATGGTGGTGATGGCCGTCAGCATAACAGGCCTTAACCGGGTGGCGCCTGCGGAAATGATGGCATCCCTGAGGTCCAGTCCACGTTCCAGCAGTTTGTTCGTATAATCGATCAGCACGATGGCGTTATTCACGACCACCCCGGCCAGCGAAATCACCCCCACCCCGCACATGATGATTCCGAACGGATACCGCATGACCGTGAGCCCGAGGTAGACCCCGCCCAATGATAAAATAACCGATGTCAGAATAATTACAGGCTGCCCAACGGAATTAAAGATCGTCACCAGGATAAGGAAAATCAGAAAAATGGCGATTACAAACGTTTTGGTCAAAAAGTCCCGGGATTCCTGCTCATGCTCGTGCTGGCCCGTAAATTTAATATCATAACCGGGCGGCAGGATAAAATCCCTGAGCATATCTTCGGCCTGGAGTTTTGCCACGGAACCGGGAATCTTGGATTCATCCACATTGGCTTTAACGGTCACCACCCGTTCATGGTTGATCCGGTTGATATCACCAATGCTGCCCTCATACTTGATGCTTGCCAGGGTGGTCAGCGGCACCATCTGGCCCACCGGCGACGGGATCATCAGCTTGCGCAACACATCCGTTACTTTACGGTCGGCTTCGGTAAACTTTACGGTAATGTCATAATCGTCCCCGCTTTCACGGTATGTTGAGACATTCAACCCGTTATAGGCTGTTTTCAGCGCAAAGCCGATGACATTGGTTGAAAGCCCGAACAGGGCCGCTTTCTGTCGGTCAATATCAATCTGGACGGACGGCAGTGCGTCCATGTAATCATCCTTCACGTCCTCTACATGCGGAATCCTGGAAATAATGCTCCGCACCTGACTGGCCGTTTCTCCCAGCACCCGCAGATCCTCGCCGGAAATCTCAATATTGATCGGTGCGCCTGTGGGCGGCCCCCCTTTTTCCTCCGACACTGTAATACGGGCGCCGGGGATGTCCTTGATCCGTTCACGGATCACCTCCAGATCAACGGCGGACGGTGTTTTCCGGTCCTCAAAATCGATAAACTGAATACCGAGCCGGTTATCCGAATATTCGGAGAAAAGGGAACTGCCTGCCTTTTTCCGGGCCGTGGCATAGATATGCTCGATATTATCAAAATCCGTGGGGCCTTCAAAAATTTCGCCGTTTCGCTTCTCATGCTTTTGAAGTATATATGCCTGCTGATAACGTTCGTCAAAGGACAGATCCTTATTCCGGTTTCCCGGCAGAGAATAATTTCCCACCGCCATTTCGATCTGTTTAATGATCCGGTCCATGTAATCCAGATCCGCGCCCTCGGGCGGATCCACGTTCACATAAGCACTCGTGGGATCCAGGGTCGGGAAAAACTCCACGGGTTTTTCCAAACCGATGACCAGCTTCCAGACCTGCATCAGGATAATCAGGAATGCAAAGGATGCGGCAACCACGGCCACCCGGTGACGCAGCGCGTATTCCAGAATATTCTGGTAGGTCGTTAAAATTCTCCCGCGAATCATAATCGGCTGCTCACCGGCGGCTTCGAGTTCCGCTGCGTTCATTTCCATGTCGGGATGATTGCCCTTGTCTTTTACCTTCATGAAAAAGGCGGCCATGGCCGGATTGATCACCAGTGCTACAAACAGACTTGATGACAGCGTAATGATCAGCGTGATAGGAAGATATTTCATAAATTCCCCCATAAGGCCCG
>JAHECJ010000433.1 GCA_024641805.1 Desulfococcus sp. | reverse complement strand
CTTGTTTACCTGCGTTTCAACTACTCAACAGGTGATGCAGCGGGCCAGAACATGGTCACCGCCGCCACTTATGCCGCCTGCACCTGGATAACAGATCATTTTGACGGCATCCGTCGTCACTACATGGATGGCAACATGACCACCGATAAGAAAGTTTCGGTGATCAATACACTGCACACAAGAGGCAAGAGTGTTACTGCTGAAGTAATCCTCAAACGTGACCTGCTTATTGAGCAATTGAGAGTTGATCCCGAGACGTGTGAATATTATATGAAGGTCTCGAATCTCGGCACATTAATGGCCGGAAGTACCAGTAACGGGCTTCAAAGCGCAAACGCCCTTGCCGCCCTTTTCATCGCCACCGGCCAGGATGTGGCCAACGTCGTGGAATCCTCAACCGGCATGGTTCACATGGAAACAACTCCCGAAGGCGATCTTTACGCATCGCTGACACTCCCTTCGCTGATTGTCGGCACATACGGAGGCGGCACGGCACTGCCCACGCAGAAGGAATGTCTCGATATTCTCGGATGTTATGGAGCAGGTAAAGCCCTTAAGTTTGCCGAGATCGTGGCCGCTGTTGCAGCGGCAGGTGAAATTTCACTCGGTACAGCTGTCTCATCTCTTGAATGGGTATCGGCCCATGAAAAATTAGGCCGAAACCGCTAAGATTCACAACCGGGTTGTTGATATGTAACATATCCTTAAACCTATTGTTTTTCTATAATCCTGCATTTAATTTTTCTGTTAACCCATTGATGCGAAAACAAATAATTATATTCAAAGCAGGGGTTGTTATATAAAAAACCGATGTTTCAAACAGCAAAAAACACTAGTTTATCACTAGTGAACGCCTTGTATACTTTCAGTAACCGAAATTGATCAAAATTTGTCATAATAATACATCATTAATTGATTAATAATATTATATCACCGTTCTTCTTTTTTCCCCTGAATCGCAATTTTGTTTATGCTATTTCTATTTTTGGAAATGATATTTAAAAAATTGAGAATTTTTTGCCTTATCCATCATCAAAAACAATGAATCCGGAAAAAATCCGCCCTTAGGAAACAACTTGCTGTTCAGGCTGTGAGGAAATTTAAACAATGCAACGTCAGCCCCTTTCGTCAATAGGTTTATGGGAATCAGCAGCAACTTATCCTGCATTTTCTCCAAGCGACCTGCTTTCGGTAATCCCCATCGTGCGCGAACCGGTTCACGTGGTACAGGAAGAATCAAGCGGTCGAATTGGCTTGTCTTTATCCGGCCAGGCTCTTCCAGCATCCGGAACGGGAAGTAGGGGATTCCATCTCATGGCCATACTTCCGGCACTTTACCCGGAATGGCTGGGTGACAGATCCTTTTGCGAGGTACACGCGGTCCGGTTCCCATATGTTTCAGGCGCCATGTTTCGGGGGATTGCCTCTGCTGATATGGTCATTGAAATGGCAAAAACCGGAATGATTGGTTTTTTCGGCGCAGCAGGACTCCCTCTGAACGATATTGAAAAAGCCCTAAACAAAATTAAATCCGCTATTGGAGAAGCAGGACTTTCCTGGGGCAGCAATTTAATCCATTCACCTAACGACCCGGGGATGGAGGAAAAAGTGGTTGATCTTTACCTCAAAGAAGGGGTAAAGCGCGCATCAGCCGCTGCGTTTATGAGGCTCACACCGAATGTCGTGCGATATGCCTGCACGGGTTTAACTTCAGATAACCAGGGACGAATTCACAGAAAAAATTTTATTTTTGCAAAACTTTCCCGTCCAGAGGTGGCACATTTGTTTATGTCGCCGGCCCCCAAACAAATCCTTGACCTCCTGGTGACGCAGGGCAAATTGACAAAAACAGAAGCCACCTTGGCATCCCGAATACCTGTTGCCGAAGATATCACCGTTGAAGCTGACTCTGGCGGGCATACAGATAACCGGCCGCTTACCGCCCTCTTTCCGACTATACTTGCCATGAGAGATGAAATTTCTTCAGAACAAGGGTATGTCCGACCAATCAGAATTGGCGCTGCCGGAGGATTAGGCACACCCTCAGCAATTGCCGCGGCATTTTCCATGGGGGCCGCATATGTGCTCACCGGTTCCGTTAATCAATCAGCAAGGGAATCGGGATTGTCCCTGGAAGGGAAAAAAATGCTGGCCCTGGCCGGTGTTGCCGACGTGACCATGGCACCGGCGGCGGACATGTTCGAACTGGGCGTCAAAGTCCAGGTTTTAAAACGCGGCACCATGTTCTCCAACCGTGCGGCTAATCTGTATTCAATCTATTCGGCAAACAGCTCGATAGATACCATCCCCAAAGACATTAGATCCCGGTTGGAAAAAGATGTATTTCAGGCACCGCTGGAAAAGATATGGGCAGATACCCGTGATTTCTTTTCCAGACGTGATCCGACTGAGATCGAAAAGGCTGAGAAAAACCCCAAACATCTCATGGCGTTAATCTTCAAATGGTATTTGGGCAACTCAGCCAATTGGGCAATCTGCGGAGATCCGGCGCACAGAATAGACTATCAGATCTGCTGCGGGCCTTCCATGGGCGCCTTTAATACATGGGTTAAAGGTTCGCATCTGGAAAATTACGAAAACCGAACGGTATCAGATATTGCCCTCAATCTTCTCGAAGGTGCGGCAGTTGTGACGAGAGCACAGCAGGTTAGAAGTTACGGAGTTCCGGTGCCTGGCGAAGCTTTTAATTTCAGGCCCCGTCCGCTTTCCTATAATCATTCATCATAATGAAATAATACAATGGCTTCTAAAAAAAAGATATCCATCGAAATGGAAAAAACTGAAAATCAGACCAAGGGCCAATCGTCCTCGCAACGAATGAATGGCAAAGTGACTCCGATAGCAGTTATCGGTATGGGCTGCCTCTTTCCCGGCTCTAACAACAGTGAAGGATATTGGCGGGATATCACGGCGGGCCGGAATATGGTTACTGAAGTCCCGACCAGCCACTTTCTCATCGACCACTACTTTGATCCGGACCCGTCCACTCCCGACAAAACGTATTGCCGGCAAGGCGCGTTTCTTGACCCCATCGAGTTCGATCCCATGGCCTTCGGCATCCCTCCGACAAACCTGGCTGCAACAGACACTTCGCAGCTCTTAAGCCTTTTAGTGGCCAAACAGGTTCTTGCGAACGCATTTCATGGGAAGCTCAACCACATGGACCGCAGTCGAATCGGGGTAATAATGGGCGTGGCCGCCGGATTGGAGTTACTCGGCGAGATGGCCAATCGCCTGGTAAAACCCAACTGGATCAAGGGCATGCGTGAAGCCGGCCTTCCGGAAGATGAGGTCCAGGATATCTGTGAACGGATCATGGCAACCCACTCACCATGGAAGGAAAGCACATTCCCCGGCCTGCTCGGAAACGTGGTCGCCGGACGAATTTCCAATTATTTCGACCTTGGCGGCATCAACT
>JAHECJ010000432.1 GCA_024641805.1 Desulfococcus sp. | reverse complement strand
ACTTTTTAGTTTTATTAACGGCCTTATTTTTATTTTCAGGGTGTATTCACTCCTCCAGTCTGCCGCCGCTTGCCGTAAAAACCGGCCCGGAAAAGTCCATCGTCATTCATGATGTCAGTCTGTTCACCGGTGATCCGGATCAGGGGTTGATGGATCATGTTAATATTCTGATTGAAGGTGATATGGTTGCACGGATCGGCGAATTCCCGATTTCCGGCATCGCCGGCAGGGTCATCGAGGGAAAGGGAAAAACAGTGATTCCCGGGCTGATTGATCATCACATCCATATTACAAGTCCGGGCTCCCCGCCCTGGTTTCCGGTTATGCCGAATGCCGCGTTAATTGAACGCAACCTGTCATCCTTTCTGTATGCCGGTGTGACAACTGTTTTTGACATGGGCGGCCCGCTGTATGATCTCGAGTCATTGTCGCAGCGGATTGCGGTGGAAGAAAAAGTGAATCCGCGATTTTTTTATGCCGGAAAAATGCTGACCAAAAAAGGCGGGCACCCGGACCCGATGTTTCGGGAACTCATTTTCTGGCCGGTGGATATTCTGATGATCAATAAAGTGACATTTCCCTTAGAGGATTACAATGATATTGCCAATGCCATTGCAGAAAACAAAGCGCACGGATCATCTCTTACCAAAATCATGGTGGACCAGATACCATTGGGTATTCCATCTTTGTATGAAAATCTGATCAGGGACATCGTCATTGAATCCGATAAGGAAGGAAGGGTGGTGGGGTCTCACATCGGATCCGAATCCGATCTTTTGACGGGTCTTAACTCCGGGGTGCGGTTTTTCTGTCATGCGCCATACCGGTCTGCGGTTTCGGATTCCACGATTGCCGCGATGAAAAAAAATCAGGTGGTCATCATTCCAACGCTGGTGGTGTTTGAGTATTTAGCCAATTTTTTTAATAACAAGCTGGAGTTTAGCGCGCTTGACAGGCAGATCATTGATCCCGCCATATTAGAGGCATACATGAATATTCCCGGCGGCGGACTGACGATTGATGATCCCCGGTTTGAGAGCTGGATCCATGATATAATCACTTATCAGGACATCAAGTATGAAAGTGTCCGCAAGATGAAAGAAGCAGGAATTACAATTATTGCCGGAAGCGACAGCCCCAATGTTGCAACCGTCGGCGGCGCATCACTTCATACGGAGCTGCGGTTTTTTGTCGAACGCTGCGGGTTTACACCGATGGAGGCTGTTGCTGCCGCCACGTCAGTATCCGGTGATATGCTTGAAAAAACAACAGGGGTCGAGGGGCTTGGCCGGATAAAGGAAGGCGGCATGGCAGACCTGGTTATTTTAAATGCGGATTTTCGGGATGATATCCGCAATACTGAAAATATTTATATGGTCATCAGCAATGGCCGGATTGTGGACCGGAAAACAGATGCCGGGGAGCAGGTCCGCCCCTGACTCAATAATGATTCATTTCATTCCTCCGGTTCCGCGCGGGAACCGGAGTTAATGGTTCTAACCGCAGCCGGAAGTTAAACACCATCGCTCATATGAATGCCAGGAATCCGGATTTTCAAGAGAGACTGAAAAAAAGCGGTGCGCACGCATTACCCGAGGCCGTAACCGCCGTGTTGGCACTTCTGGTGTGTCTGACGCCGCTGAAGACCTGGCTCGCCGGTCCCGGGTATTGGGTGCTGGCGGACGTGAGCGCGGCAATTTTTATCCTCGTGATGCTGATGGGCTGGTAACCCATCGGAGACTCCTTTGCTGCAAAAAAATACGGGCAGGAATTGGAGGCGCGGGGGATGTTTTTTTTACAGGGCTTACATCGTGCTGAAAAAATGTTTAAATACTTTGTAATGCGATGTGGCTTTGAAGTCGACGCGCTCAATGGACCGGCTGTCAAACGTGAAAAGCTCCGCCTGACGGCAGGACATGAGTATGGGGGAATGGGTTGAAATAATAAACTGCGCGTCCCGGCTGCCGCTCTTATCATTCAATAATTCAAGTAAATCAAGCTGGGTTTTGGGAGACAGTGCTGCTTCGGGTTCATCCAGGAAAAAGAGCCCTTTCCGGTTATACATTGATTTGAAATAGGCCATCGTCGATTGACCGTGAGACTTTGCCATCAGTGATTCTCCGCCGTAAAATTCCAGGATGCCGGGAGTGCTGACCGCCCATTCGTCAACAAGCTGGGAAAAATTCCGGAACAATTCCGGGGAAAAGAATGAGCCCGGCACCCTGCCGTTGGTCCAATAAATATCCAACGCATGCTGGAGTTTGTCCTCGAAATGGTTTAACTCATATCGTGTTCGGGATGCGCCTTCCCATATGTGAATACCGCAGCGGATACACATTGCCTTGAGAAGCGTTGACTTGCCGGTGCCGTTTTCTCCGGTGAAAATAGTGACCGGCGTTGTCAGGTCCAGTGCGCCGGTTTTCTGAAAAATGGGAAGATTAAACGGATAAGCGTCTTTTGTCGGGAACCGGTGCTGATCGATTTTAATTTTTGTTATGTGCATGAATAATTTCCGCAACTGATGATTTTTCCGCATCTGCGGCGTCAAAAACCGTCATGGCCCGACATTATCTGGATGACGATTGCAGGCCGTCTTTTTCCTTTATCAGTTCCTGGTATCTGTGGCAAACCTGAAAACCGCTCAACCCATTTTCATATAAATATCATGGGGGCATTCTTTTATTATAGAAGTTCTCAGATTAATATTCCGATTCAAAAAAATTAACACTTATCCGGTCATTGCGAACGAAGTGAAGCAATCTCAACGCCGAAGGAGATTGCTTTGTCGCTGTCGCTCCTCACAATGACAGACTCCCCGGATCTATCGAGCCGCCGGGATACCCTCCAGAATAAGAAAATCCGGAATAGCCGTTGACAAAAATTAAAATCAATTATAAATAGAGAACAAACGTTTGCTCTTTGTTTACAGGAAATAGAATCCGTGCCCAAAAAAGAAGAAAGTTACGACTCAAAAAAAGTCATCACCCAGGTTAAAAACACGGATCTGGTTGAACAAAAACACCAGCAGATCGTAGAGGCTGCCTGCAGGCTGTTCTCCGAAAAGGGTTATCACAAAACAAGCTTGCGGGACATCTCCCGCGAATCAGGCATCAATCTATCCTATATTTACAAATACATTTCCACAAAAGACGACATCCTGTATCTTTTTTATCAGTATATTTCCCGGAAGCTTTTCAGCTTTTTTAGAAAATCGGATAACCGGGAATTTGAAAATCCGGTGGAGGAACTGAAAGCTTTTATCCGGGCGATGTTTGAAGGGATCCGGAGCATTAAAGGCGAAGCCATTACCATGTACACCGAGTGCCGGCACCTGCAGAAAGATTCTTTGCGGATTGTTCTGGCAGAGGAGAGTAAAACGGTTCAATTTATTGAAACATTGATCGAAAGAGGCATTGACCAGGGATATTTCCGGGTGGAAGA
>JAHECJ010000431.1 GCA_024641805.1 Desulfococcus sp. | reverse complement strand
CATCCATAAAACCAACATTATATGCCATCAGCGGTGATCCGGAAAATCTTCTCAATATGATCTATAATGAACGCCTGGACTATGTGTTCATGGCGCCGGAGGAGGCCAATTATATTCTCCATAACGATTTTTTGCTAAAAACAGGTTTGCGGACGAAAGAACTCGCCGATGAACCCCAGGGAGATAAACGGTATCTGATGTTCAGCAAAGGCGCGGGGCAGGAACTGATTGACCGGATCAACGCGGCGATTCAAATTGTGCAACAGTCGGATAAATATCTGGAAACGGTTTTACAGGTCGATCAGGTGAAACGATAGATTGGATCTGAAGACAAGATAACCGATGCGCGGCCCGTTAAGTGATGCTGTATCGATATACGTTGGTTTCCCGGATTTCAACCCCCTCCTTTTTTATAGCGTATTGGCAGATTTTCTGGAAGGGTGAGATGTTAAATCGACTGTTTCTGCACCCGATTCTTTTGCGCACTTGATTGCGCGTTCAACGAGGAGTTTTCCGGCACCCTTTCTCCGGGCTACATGGTCGACAATAAGATCTTCTATCCGTGCTCTGTTGACGCTTGGCGTTTTGAACAAAACCAAGGTTAACGATCCGATAACGCAGCTTTTCTCGACGACAAGGAAAAATTTTGTCGCATCCGACTCAATGATTTGCGTCAGGTCAATTTTGCTCAAAGGTTTTGAGGAAGAGGACAATTGCGACAGCAGCAGATTGGCGGCTTCCAGAAAGTCGTCATTGTATTTCGTTATTTCAATGATTTTCATGAAAGTTTCTCTTCAAATGATGCCCAGCTTTATGTTTCTATTGCGATTTAATGATTTCCTGGCCCCGAGAGGTAAAAGAGATTCCTTGCTGGGACTGCGTACTGATCATTATTGATTCAGCAATCGGTGGATTGACAGGTTTGTCAGTTTCCCATTCAACAATAAAATTGGCACCGGACCCTCCGCTTTTGTCCTTTTCCGGTACGATGTAGCGTAATGATTCCAGAGGACCCAAGATTACCGGCTTTTCTAAATATTTTTTTATGAGCTTTCCCTGTGTTTCGTAATAATCGACAGTGGTGATTTTTATGGGATGCGTAGGATCAGTGTTTCGAATGCTTAATGTCACCGTCAATAATAAAGGTATTTCCCGGTTGCCGGTGTAAATATGCGAATAAGCGGGTACATAAATCGACTGCCCGTCCGATAAACCGGTCTCCCCGCCAGCATGCAACGGCAGGGGAGACAAAAGACAAAGGGCCAAAAGGATAAGAAAATAAGCCAAGAAGCCGCTATTTTTCATGGGTAATCTCCAGTGAAAGAATTGTGGTGATCCCTCGATATTTCAAGCAATGTGGTTTTTTGTTCCGGGTTTGCCTAAAATACTTCATACATATATTTCAACAAAAAAACAATACTGTTTGAATTGATTTTAAATTTAAATGGTTATGATAATTTCAGACTTCGTTTGGTGATCAGTCAAACTCAATTTTGTTTAAAATAAGTCCGGAAGAGGGGGCAATATGCCTGAGCGGTTGGTGATCGAGCCCTTTTAGCGATTCGCTGATATCATGGATGGTGATTTCCCCCCGCCCCAGGCTGAGCAATTGTCCCATAATTAAACGGACCTGATACCGCAAAAATCCTTTGGACCGGATGACGTATGCGAAGGTTTTCGCCGGGAAAAAACTGGCCTGGTACATCGTATTTTTTTCGATTTTACTCACCAGAATTTTTCTTTCAAATGTGGCGGCGGGGGTTGGTTTGGTGCAGTATTTGATAAAATTATGTGTTCCCTGAAATAATAAAGCGCCGGTTTTCATGAGTTCAATATCCAAGTGGCCCTGAAAGGAACTGATCAGCGGTGCGCAGAAGGGATGACATTTTTCACCATAAGAAAACAGATAAATGTATTCCTTGGTTCGCGGGGCTTGTATGATATTGAAGTTTTTGTCTTTTTCTTCAATTTTAAGCACGTTGATATCATTGGGGAGATTGGCATTAAAATCTTTCGTTAATTGAACCGGGTCTAAAGGTTCGTGGACAAACAGTTCAAAGGCGGAGTGACTGGCCGATACTTTGGCATCTGTCCGGCTGGCGACTAAAATTTTAAACCGGGAATGGCCCAGAATAAATTTGAGTGTTTTTTCAATCATCAATTCGACGGTGATGAATCCGGGCTGTTTCAGCCAGCCGTGATATCGAAACCCCAAATACTGAAAATGAATCAGGTAGAAAAACGTATTCATAATTTGATGGCCGATCAATACGGACGTGTTTAAATTTAACTGATGGAATATAAGAATTTATCAGATTTGTAACAATTGCTTTTTGCAGTAACCCCGCAAAAAAAAGCCCGCTCTTTTAAAAAAAGAGCGGGCTTTAAATGTTTCAGTCAGGGAATCAGCCCGAATTTACTGATGGTGCTTATCCAGTTTATTTATCCAGGCTTATTTATCTATTTATCAAGGGACTGATAATAGCTGATCAGGATTTCCGCGACTTCCGGACGTGAAAATTCTTTGGGCGGTTTGATTCCCTGGCCCAGCATTTCACGAACCTTGGTTCCGGAAAGCAGTACGAAGTCATCCTTGGTGTGATTTTCAACCCGGTTCATCATGACAACTTTGCCCAGTTTTTTGGAATAGGCGGTATGGTCGGCTCTGTAAATGTCAATTTGCAGGTCATTCTTGGAAATGTTGTCGAAAATGGTCTGCGCATCAAACGGGCCATAGTAATCGCCGACGCCGGCATGGTCGCGGCCGACGATCAGGTGGGTACAACCGCAGTTCTGGCGGAAGCAGGCATGCAGAACGGCTTCACGTGGGCCGGCATAGAGCATGTCAAACCCGTAACCGGTAACCATAACGGTATTGGGCGGAAAGTAAACTTCAACCATTTTACGGATACAGGCATCGCGAACGTCAGCAGGAATATCGCCTTTTTTCAGTTTGCCCAGAAGCATGTGGATGAGGATACCGTCGGCTTTTTCATCAGTATAAGCCATCCGGCAGAGTTCTTCGTGGGCCAGGTGCATCGGGTTACGGGTCTGGAAAGCCACAACCTTTTCCCAGCCGCGTTTTTTCATTTCTTCGCGGATTTCAACGGCGGTCTTGAAAGTGCCGGCGAATTCCTTGGTAAAGTAAGAGTAGTTGAGCACCTGGATCGGACCGGCGATGCAGGTTTTGCCGACAGTGTTGAATGCTTTGACGCCGACATGTTCCATGTCGTCGGTGCCGTAGATCGCTTTGGTCATCGTTGCCATCTGTTCGTCCGTGAACTTTTCAATGGATACAACATCCTGGATAGCGATGACCGGGTTGCCTTTCACGTTCGGATCAAGAAGGGCGATTCTTTTGGCGCCCTTGATGGCGGAAGCGTCTTCAACGACGTTGAGCACCGGGGTTGGCCAGAACTGACCGGAAGTGGTTCTCATGTT
>JAHECJ010000430.1 GCA_024641805.1 Desulfococcus sp. | reverse complement strand
GCACCTCAAAAGCGATCAGCCGCCGGTGCTTGTCTTTGATCATGAAATGATTCAGGACGGCCGCAATTTCGACAGGCCGGTCAATTATGCCCTGATGCGTATCCTTGACCGACGGCACGAAGAAAAATCGGATCGCCGTCAACAGGCGTCGATCAGGGAACAACCGGATAACGATCTCAGGGACAATGACCATCTGCGGCGGCATAAAGCATCGGTGGCTAAGGATTCACCAAAAGCCACCTGCCGTCCCATTGTGATCATTGATCCGCGGGCCGGGCATGGCCCTGGAATTGGCGGTTCCAAGCAGGACTCTCAAATTGGCATGGCGCTGGATGCCGGGCATCCGGTCTATTTCATGATTTTCTTTACCGATCCGGTCCCGGGGCAGACGCTGGCCGATGTGCGCAATGCCCAGATAAAATTCGTTGAGAAAATACGCGAAATGCATCCCAAAGCGCCAAAACCGGCCATTATCGGCAATTGCCAGGGAGGGTGGGCCGCCGCACTGATCGGCGCGGAAAGGCCGGATCTGGTAGGGCCCATGGTTTTTAACGGGTCTCCACTGTCTTACTGGGGCGGAATCGAAGGGGTCCATCCCATGCGGTATATGGGCGGATTATGGGGCGGTGTCTGGATTAATTCTTTTTTAAGTGATCTGGGCAACAACAAGTTTGACGGCGCCAATCTGGTGGCCAATTTCGAAAATTTGAATCCGGCCAATACGTTCTGGGAAAAACAGTACCACCTGTATTCCAATATTGATACCGAAGAAAAACGATTTCTTGATTTTGAAAAGTGGTGGGGCGGATTTTTCTCGCTCTCGGGGGAAGAAATCCATACCATTGTGGACGGTCTTTTCGTGGGCAATAAACTGGAACAGGGGGAATTTGAGCTTGACGAAGGCCGCGTGGTCGATTTGAAACATAACAACAATCCGGTGGTTATTTTTGCTTCCTTTGGTGACAATATCACACCGCCCCAGCAGGCGTTTAACTGGATCATCAAAACTTACGGAACGGTTGATGAAATCAAACGCCGCGGCCAGGTGATTGTTTGTATCGAGCACGAAGAAATCGGGCATCTCGGCATCTTTGTTTCCGCGAAGATTGCCCGCAAGGAGCACAAGGAAATTATTGCCAGTTTTGATATGCTGGACTGGCTGCCACCCGGGCTCTACCAGATGGCGATCGAAGAGGATCCAAAAGAACCAGGGGAATACAAGGTCAGCTATCTGGAAAAGCAGATGAAAGATATCATGACGTTTGATGATGGATTCGAGGATGAAAAAGCATTTTATCCCGTTCGTTCGCTGTCAAGAATCAATGATACTATTTATCGTTTAACTGTTTCTCCATGGGTTAAACTGGGAACCAATGAACTCACTGCCGAAACCCTGCGCCAGCTGCATCCCATGCGAACCCAGCGGTATATGATTTCCGATTTGAATCCCTGGCTCTTACCGGTTTCCGCCTGGGCATCAATGATCAAAGAAAAAGATAATCGGCATCCGGTGTCTGAAGATAATTTATTTCTCCAAATGGAGAAATATGTCTCCGATGTGATCGTCGATCAATTGAACGGCTTCCGTGATACGCGGGACAGTTTGTGGGAGATGACGTTCAAGTTTTTGTACGAGAAACCATGGATGGAAATTTTTCAGCCGTATACTTCACCGGAAAAAACAAAAGAAAGCATCGCCCGGCTCCAAGAGCTGAAGCAGCAGGACGAAGAACAATGGCGGAAGCAGATGGGCAAGGGCGGCTTCCCGGAAGCCGTGATTCGGATTCTGCTGGCAGTGGGCCTGGCCGATCAGAAACTCGGGCGTAAAGGGTATGAATTGATGACGCGGCTGATTGAAGAAAATGTTGAATTGAAAGATATTCGTGTCAGGGAGATGTCGCAGATTGTTCGTGCCCAGGCGCGTATCTTGCAGACCGATACGAATCAGGCCATCGAATCGTTGCCGAAACTGCTTTCAACCCCAAAAAAACGACGGGAAGCGTTGTCTATGCTAAAAAAAGCCCTAAAGCTTACCGGCCGGGAGCCAAAGGCGTCGGAAGCGGCGGTTCTGGATAAAATAACAGCGGTTCTTGAGGGATAGAGATTCAATCAATATTGTTTATGGATTCTTATCAGTCCCGGATTGATTATTTAACGGTTCACAAACCAGAACACTGCGATGATCCACTTCAAAAGAGCATTTTTCTTCAAGAATTTTTTTTAACTGCTGTCTTGCGCGGTGAAGCCTGACTTTTGAATTCTTTTCTGTAATATCAAGAATCTCAGCAATTTCCTGGTGGGTGAAACCAAGAACATCATAGAGCATCAGGACCGTTTTCAAGGCTTCGGGAAGACGGTCAATCTGCTGTTGGACACAACTTCCCATCTGCTGCTGTTCCAATTCCTCCTGGATCGATTCTTTTATCAGCGGACCAGATTTTTCTTCAAGTTCACAGCCGTTCCTGGCTTCTTTTTTTAGAGTTTTAAAATGATCCAGGCAGAGGTTATAGGCAATGCGGAAAATCCAGGAAGACAATTTTTCCGGGTCCCGGACTGTGTCCAGATTGTTTCTCACCTTTAAAAATGTCTCCTGAATCAAGTCATCAGCGGCCCAGGGATCTTTGACAAGCGACCGAATGAACCGGTTCATCCGGTCATAGTATTGATCATAGATATCCATCAAATCCATGAAGCATATCCCTTTATCCAAGCCTGATTTGCCCATTTACTTCGTTATATGCGGTTTACGGTAATACCTAATAATACCGCTTTACTTTATATGTATTGAAAGTGAACGAATCAGGCTTGTTAGAAAGATTATCTGACATCTGCTTTATCCGCAGCAGGAAGAAGCAGCATCCATGCAGCAATCTTTTGCTTTCGGTTCTTTTTCACCATCCAGTAATTCAGAAATCGCGTTTCTTATTGCCATGGAAGCGCCTGTTTTGACCTTTGACGCAATATCAACAGCTTCTTTGATCTGCCGGGCATCCAGGGACAAGGCATTGGCCTTGAAATAATAATGTTCAAAGCAGGGGATGCAGTTGGCCGCTGTTGCTGCGCCGATGGCAATGAGGGTTTTAACTTTTCCATCAATTTCCGGTGTTTTATCTGCGGTTTTCTTTGTTCCAGGGCCATCCGGTTTTGCCATTTCTTCCATGCATGATGACATCGCCTGGATGAGGTCGCATTCATTAAATTCAAATCCCTTTTTCCGGATGAATTGTTTCAGGGGTTCGGATTGTCTGATTTGTGAAATCAAATCTCTCAGATCTTTGCTCGATTTCATTTCCGAAACAAAATGTTTTGCGCATTCAAATGACATTTTTCGTCTCCTTGTGTTAAAGTTAATGTAAATTCTGATTATAGTGATTCCCATAAATATTTTCCGTTTGGCTACTGGCGGGCAACATGTTTAACGCGTTGATTTTAATAGCCATTCG
>JAHECJ010000429.1 GCA_024641805.1 Desulfococcus sp. | reverse complement strand
TCAGCTTCCTTTTATTTCGGTGAAGCAGACGATACGACCGTCCAAAAGGGATCTTTTCCGGGGAATACATCGCGGGGTCATCCATAGCCGGTCCTGCTGAGTCGGGTCTTACCCCGGGTTAGGAAAGGTATGCTTTGATGGTATCGAGGCGGCCGCTTTGGGCCGCCTCGATAAACTGTTCCCGGCTGATCATTTTATTGTGCGGGTGTGGAGCCGGGAGATAAGATGATGTCAATGCGCCGGTTGATGGCCCGACCGTCAGGCGTGGCATTTGAAGCCAGCGGCCGGTCCGGACCGTATCCCAAAGCAATCACTTTGTCCGCCGGCAGTGTCTGGTTGGCGACCAGGTAATCCCGGACCGCTTCGGCCCGTCGCTGGGACAGGTGCTTGTTGAGTTCATAAGTGCCGGTGCTGTCCGTATGCCCTTCAATGACAACCGATGGCTTGTCAAAGCTTTGGATAGCCCGCTGCGCCTTGCTCAGCAGGAGGTAGTTTTCCGGCATGATAACCGCCTGGCCAATGGGGAATTGAATACCTTTCAGGCGGATGACGAGCTGGTCCCCCTTTTTATAGACTTCCGCTTCATTGGCGTCGAAAGAATTCTGAACCGTGGTAAACAATTGATTGAATTTTCTTTCCGCTGCCAGTTTCTGCTCGGTGGCCCGCTGTTCCGCCAGGATTTTTTCCTTTGCCATCTGTTCTTCTTTTGTTTTTCCTTCCAGTAATGCGATCTGCTGGTTCAAGGCGGTGATACGGGTTTCATCAGCGCTTTGCAATGTATCAAATTCAGCCCTTTTTTCGGTTAATTTTTCAGACAGAAACTGATGGTCATTTGAGAGTGATTCGATTGATTTCAGGATATTATCCACCTGAATTTTGAATTTCTGATCGCGCATGTCCTGGGCTGAAAGTTGAGTGGTGATCTTATGCAGGGTGTCGTCAATATACAGCGCAATTTCCTCAGGCTGCATGGTGCCGATGGTTTTGCACTGATCCGCAAGGGCAAGCGCACGCCGCGCCATGAACAGGTCGTCTTGCGCCATTTTAAGCATTTCCTGCTTGGCGTAAGGGTTTTGAGAAATAAACTGATCTGTATCGTCGAGCATTTTTTTTGCCAGGGCAAAGGACTCCGGTGCATACTCGGTGACACCGTCTTTTTCCGCTTTTTCGAGAATGGCGCGAACCTCGCCGATGGTTTCAATTTTTATCGCCCGAAGTTCGAGCTTGCGATAGGCTTCATCAACGCCGGCCGCGTTTTTCTGGGTATATTTGATATTGTTTTTTTCAATGGCCCGCGTCAGGTTCAGAAAATCTTCTTCCACGTTGTCATAGTCTTTTCCAATATTCGGGGCGCCGGCTTTACGTGCCATGGTCCGGCTTTCAATGACCGTGCCCAGCATGGTTCGGGCAATTTTTGCGGTTTCCTCTGCTTTTTGCAGGTTCGAGCGGGATTCATTAATATATTCAAGTATATCAGCCGGGTCAGATTCTTTTTCAACGCCGGTTTTCGCTTTTAAGTAATATTTTTCGGCCTCGGCAAAAATTTCAGGCGACAGGATGTCAATCTGATTTTGACGTGCTGAGGTGATCTGGGCCTCCAGTTTATTGGTTTCATCAACCGGGTTAATAACTGCGCCTGTTTCCCCGACGACAGGTGGACCCGCTGTGCTGCAGGCACTCAATAGTAAGGTCGTAATGATTAATGGCAATAGTTTAAGAAATAGTCGATGATGCATGGAAGGCCTCCTTTTGTGGAAAAGTAAATGGGATTGAACGGAATGGTACATTTAAGAAATCTCTTAAATTAATGGGTTGGGGATATAATTTATTATAATAAGGATTGATCCGGTTTCGTCAACGGCGTTTGGGAGATTTCAGTGATGACCTAAAATTTAAGGAGATCGCTCAGCATTCACCGCAGACCCTGCTTGTTTTGGGAAAAGACAACGGTTCAGGGTCCGGTTAAAGCGAGCCGGACGGTTTGGATAAAACAGGTCTTGAAAGATTTCCACTCATCCGGCTGGCCCATAGGGAAATGCTGATTAATTTCAAACTCGATGCCCGCATAGCAGTCATCGGAAAATTTTTTTCGCAGGGAGGCGGTCAGGCTGTCGGAAACGCCCTGGTAAGGATAATTGCATCGATACCGCAAATTATTTAAATTGTTTTGGAAAGTTTTTATAAGATGCCTGCTGACGTATTTTTCAGAAGTGCGTTTCGGGTCATACAGAAATCCGATGTCCGCGGATCGGACAACCCCTTTCAGCACGGGCGTAAAGCTGTGCACGGACAGGTGAAGCACCCGGCCGCCATTTTCAATTTCATGCTGAACCTTGTCTTCGACGCTTTGACGGTAGGGTGCATGATATGTTTTCAGGAGGCGCTGTTTTTCATTCGCCTCCAGCCCGGCGGTAAAACGTGAAAATACATTCCGGTGGCGGGAATGGCGGTTTAAGTCGACCAAAAGTCTGGAATATCCGCCCATAAATAACGGGGCTGCCAACACTTTCGAAAGGCGTCTGGCCAGTTCGGCCGCCCCGATATCATAACCGCGGTGCGTCTCAAGCATGTTGCCGGCGGACGCGAACAACTGCCGGTATCTTTTCGGTATCCGGTTTGCGGCATGTTCGCAGGTGACAATGATTTCCCACGGGTCGGTCTTATTCAAGCGGTTCTCCGTCGGCCAGGCATCGGCAGAGTTCATTGTAAATTTCTTTTAATTTTTCCCGGCGCGTGTCGCCTTTCAGCTTCCGGGTGATTCTGGAAGACAGGGTCCCTTTGGAAAGGATGTGGTCAAGGGATTTCTTCCAGACAGTCGATTCGGGTACAAATCTGCCGGCCAGGTGATGGAGCAGTTCGCCGGCCGTGCACGGAGCAGCGGACGGGAAATCAAAAAGACGGAGATAATCGCTGTCAGTGATTATCGTATCCTCGGCGTCAATGATGCATTTCCTGAAAATATCGGCCAGGGGCAAAACGTCTAATTTCTGCTGTTCCTGATGACTTGCAAGGATTTCTCCGGTGAACGCGCGGATGATTTCCGAAATAAAAAACAAAAGGGCGATATCCGCCAGCGGGCATTCCTGGATATCCAGCAGCCGGATTTCAATTGTGTTTCTTTCAAACCGGGCAATAGCGCCCCGCGAGTTGAGCCATTCATATTGCAGGATGTTGTCGAAATCATACGGCGCAATGTCCGCAAACAGCGGAAAAAGAATCTTGTGCTCATAGTCTGCTTTGGAAAAAGCAAGTTCCGGAATCACGTCTCCGGCGATCAGGGGGATCTTTTTCTGGTTGGTGCGGTAAACTTCCAGCCGGTTATCGCGGATACCCGTTATCCTGCCTTCCATGACCGGGGTGCTGGCCGCCAGCGCCGGCAGCAGGGGAAGAATCAGGCGGATGGCCGTATGCAGGGCTGAAAATTCGGCGTCATCATAAAACGGGAG
>JAHECJ010000428.1 GCA_024641805.1 Desulfococcus sp. | reverse complement strand
CCTGCCGGAAAAGCTATTTTTCCGGAATATACCCGCCAGTCCGGGGATTGAGCACCTATCGTTCTATCTACTCTGTCATATATGATTAAATTAAGGACTTCCCAGCTCATTCCATCTGAATCCCCTTTAAAGCCGATATAAGGGTGATCATCCCCGTAAAGCAATCCACCTGTTTCTATATCAAGCCATTTGGTGTTCCAGCCGGTTTGAACAGCAACCGGCAGGCCGCTTGAAGAAAAATCGTAACTGAAGTCCAGCTTTTCCACACCAAAGTCTTCGCCGGTCATGCCAAGGTCGTTGCCGATTTCTCCGATACGGGCCCCGCGGTCCACATTTTCTTTATCCAGGGCAAAATCCGATTCCAGAATCGCCAAAAATTTGAAGTTCTCCCCGCCGCCTTTTACGCCAAGACGGAATTCATTTCTAACCGTCATATCATCGTTATCAATAAGACCACTTTCATCAAGCACCCAGTCATAAGCGGTGTCATTTTTATTAAAATCCAAATTGTCCACAAAATGCGGGTACGTTTTTAAGCTGCCGAAAAGTTGCATGTCTATGCCTGGCATTGCCGTGACCTTGCCCATCTCCTCTTCGGCTAAAACCGGACTGGATAACAAAAATAGTGCTGATAGAATCAAAGACATAATGACTGAAAATTTCTTCATGAGTCCCCCCTTTTTATAGTTAGAAATTCCATGCAAAAAGACTTCACTTCCTACACAAGCAGTTTTCCCCATAGGCAGCGCTCCTTGTTAAGTTTCAGTTTATGTGTAATTAATCCGATACAGTTCATATACCGATAAAAATGCATTATGTCCATACTAATTGTTTTGTTGTCCATAATTTCGGTATATTATATACCATACTCCCAAAACTATGCAATGGCGAAAACCCTTGACGTCCGGCGTCTTGGTTTGCTAAATACAAGCTAAAATCGCCTGAAAAATTATACCGGGAGAGAATCGATGGATCTGAAGACATATTGCCCTGAAAAAATCCTGCCCCCGAAAACAGCGGTAAAGAAAATCAAAAACGGCAGCAGGGTTTTTATCGGCACAGGCTGCGGGGAACCCCAGCAGCTCATTCGGGCCATGGTTGAAGACCCGTCCATTCAAGACATCGTTATCTACCAGATGTTTTCCTCGACGTTTTCCCGGTATGTCCATGATCCTCATTTTTCGGAACGATTTTCCCTGAAGCTCTTTTTTATCAGCCTGCATATGCGCAAGGCGGCCTTTGAGGGGAAAATCGATTATATTCCGGCGTATCTTTCCCAGATTCCGGATCTGTTCGATTCCAAACAGATCGGTCTGGATGTGGCGCTGGTTCAGGTCAGTCCGCCGGATCGATTCGGCTTCTGCAGCCTTGGCATATCCGTGGACATTACCGTTTCCGGTATGAACAACGCCCGGACCGTGATTGCCCAGGTAAACCCCCGCATGCCTCGCACATGGGGCGACAGCTTCGTCCATCTTGATGATATCGACTACATCGTCCCTTATGAAGAGCCCCTGGTAGAAGCCCTGCCTGAGGCCAAGAACCAGGATATCGTGGAGCGGATCGCCAGATATGTGAACCAGCTCGTTGATGACGGAGCCACACTGCAGGTGGGTTTCGGCCATCTGCCGAATTCCATTCTGCCCCACCTGATAGGGAAAAAGGACCTGGGCATTCATACACAGTTGATCACCGACGGGTTTTTGCCCCTTTTTGAGCAGCGCGTCATCACCAACAAGAAAAAGTCCTACCTTCCCAACAGGGTGGTCACCTCCCTGTGTATGGGGTCGGAGAGATTGTACAACTTTCTGGACAACAACCCCATGTTCTATTTTCGGGGTTCGGATTTCGTCAACGATCCCAACGTGATTGCCAAAAATGACAATCTCATCTCCATCAGCTCCGCACTGGAGGTCGACCTCACCGGCCAGATCTGCACGGACTCCAAGAACTACATTTTCTACAGCGGCATCGGTGACCAAGTGGATTTTATCCGGGGCAGCAAGATGTCCAAAGGCGGATTCTCGATTATTGCACTCCCTTCCACGGCGCAGAACGGAGAGGTTTCCCGGATCGTCCCCCACCTGAGTGAAGGCGCCGGAATTGCCACCACACGGGGCGACGTCGATGTCGTGGTGACCGAATACGGAATCGCCGAACTCAACGGCAAAGGCATTTATCAGCGGGTGATGGAACTGGCTCAGATCGCCCATCCCAAGTTCCGGGAAAAACTGATCAACGAAGCCAAAAAAAGGTATTACATCTTCGGAGATCAGCTGCCGCCCAGCAGTCAGGATCTCATGTTCCTTGAAAACTACAAGGCCCACATAGAACTGAAAAGCGGCAAGACCGTGGAATTCCGACCCCTTCTGCCGTCCGATGAGTTCGCTACCCGGAATTTCTACTACTCTTTGCAGGAGAGCACCGTTTTCTATCGGTTTTTTTATAAACGCAAGGTTTTCTCCCGGGAAATGCTTCAGAAACAATGGGCGGCGGTCGATTACCATCAGAACATGACCATTATCGGGATCATTCAGCGAGGCAAGCATAAAGAGATTTTGGCCATCGGTTCCTACGGCAGCGCCGAAGACACGAATCTGGCCGAAGTAGCGCTGGTGGTCAAGGAAGAGTATCATGGGATGGGACTGGGAAGCTATATGCTTCAGATGCTGGAAAAAATCGCCAGGGAAAATAAATACAAGGGATTCACGGCCATCCTGCTCAGTGAAAACCAAGCCATGATCCGGGTTTTCGAAAAGCACTACCCGAATGCCGAAATCAAACGCGGCTTCAGTGATGAAGTGGAAATGCAGATGCTGTTCGATTAGAACACCTCGTTATCAATCTGCGTTTTTACGACTGTCCATAGAGTTTCTTAATCGCTTCCCTATCCGGCATGCCGTCAGGCTTTAAGGGTAAATCGGATATTATTTCCACATAATGGGGTTTTTTGTAACGGGCGATTCGCTCTCCCACAAAGGCGATGAGTTCCTCTGCGTTCAATGATTTGCCTGGTTTGAGCTGGCAGACCGCCTTGATTCCTTCCTTCCATTTCGGATCCGGCACGCCGATAACCACCGTCTTTTCCACTGCCGGATGCTGAAGAATAATTTTTTCAACCTCGGCGGGGTATACATTTTCGCCGCCCGGCTTAATCAGCTCCTTTTCCGGCTTTCTTCCCGCGTAAAACAAAAAACCGTTTTCGTCGAATCGGCCCAGGTCACCGGTATGATGCCACCCGCCGCGGAATGTCTGCGCATTGTCTTCGGGCAGATTCCAGTAGCCCTTGAAAACCAGGGGCCCTTTCATGACGATCTCACCCGGTTCTCCCGGAGGAAGTTGCCGGCCGTCATCATCGACCGTTCGGACATCGGCAAAGATGACGGGCTTGCCGGCCGACCCGGGGGCATCGTTGTAGCGTCCCATGGTCGCCACCATTGCGGTTTC
>JAHECJ010000427.1 GCA_024641805.1 Desulfococcus sp. | reverse complement strand
TGCCCCACTGCCCGTTGATACCCGCGATTTTGACAAAACCGGATACCCGGTCAGACGCTGCATTTCAGTGGGCGGCCATTTAAAAAACACCGTCGCGCTGACGATTGGAAACAACGTGTTTGTGAGTCAGCATATCGGAGATCTGGAGTCTCCGAAGGCGTTTGACGCGTTTAAAAAAGTGATTGCTGATTTTCAAAACCTCTATGACGCGCCCGCGGAGATGATTGCAGCAGACATGCACCCCGGCTATTTATCCAGCCAGTTCGCCCACACGAGCAACCTTCCCGTTATCGAGGTCCAGCATCATTACGCGCATATTTTATCCTGTATGGCCGAAAACCACCTGGAGGCACCGGTGCTTGGCATTGCATGGGACGGCACCGGCTTTGGTACGGACGGCACCATCTGGGGCGGTGAATTCCTGAAAATCCGCTCCCATGATTTTGAACGCGTCGCCCACTGGCGAACCTTTTCCCTTCCCGGCGGTGAAAAAGCCATCCAGGAACCCCGGCGTTCAGCCGTCGGCCTGCTGTTTGAAATTTTTGGCGACGGACTGTTTTCAGATAAATCGCTAAAACCCATCGCAGCGTTTTCCGATTCCGATCTTCAAATGCTGCCGGTCATTCTCCGCAAACGGGTTAATACGCCCGTCACATCGAGCCTTGGGAGAATTTTTGACGCCGTTGCCGCGATTCTTGATCTTCAGCAGTACAGCCAGTTTGAAGGCCAGGCAGCCATGGCCCTTGAGTTTCTGGCTGAAGCAGCCGACACCGCAGAAATTTATCCTTTGGGCATGATTCCGCCGGCAGACAACGGACTGCCTTCCGGTCGAACGCCCATCTCTATCGACTGGGAGCTAATGATTAAACATATTTTGACGGATATCTCAAACGGAATACCCGTAATTGTCATATCTGCTAAATTTCACAACACGCTCGCCGAAGCAGCGGTCCGGGTGGCGGAAAACGTTGGCGAAAAACGGGTGGTTTTAAGCGGCGGCTGCTTCCAGAACCAATATCTCACGGAAAAGACGGTGGCGCGTCTTATAGATGAAGGCTTTAGCACATACTGGCACCAGCGCATCCCACCCAATGACGGCGGCATATCCCTCGGTCAGGCGGTGGGAGCGTCCATCATCACTCGCTTTTCTCAACAATAAAATCGCACCAAAGACCGGTCCGTCAAATATTCGGAATAAGATCCGCACGAACGTCATTTACCGCCTGAACCTCAACAACCTGATGGATGATCTTGTTTTTCCCACCCTTCTTGGCAACATACATGAGCTTATCAGCAACATTCAGCATGTCTCCGACACTGATGCCGATATTCGGAAATGTCGCCACCCCCATACTGAATGTAACCGGCCATAGGTAACGGCTCATTTGCTCATCCAGTTTTTTCTGAAGTTTTTGCGCGAGAGCCAGTGCACCGTTCACGTCGGTTTCCGCCAGAAGAATCCCCAGTTCATCCCCGCCGATCCGGGCGGCAACGTCAATATTCCGGATATTTTCCAGAATCGTATCTGCCACGACCTTCAGGAGTCGGTCTCCAACTCTGTGTCCGGAATTGTCATTGACGAATTTAAAGTTATCAATATCCATGTATATAATGGATAAGGAATAGTTAAACCGCCGGGCCCGGCTCATCTCCCGTTCAGCAATTTCAAAAAACGATAACCGGTTGGACATGCCGGTCAGCGTATCGGTACGCGCAATTTGTTTCTGGTTTTCGAGAGCTTGTTTAAATTCCCACACCAGAATTGAGACGAACAGAAACACAATTAACCGGAACGTCTCATTAATAAGCGGGATGTGCACTTCCGCCGATCCGCTTAGCAACAGTAAATCGGCAAAAAGCCAGGTGATAATGCTGAAGATCGCCATCCCGACGCCGGATTTAATGCCGACATACCAGGTGGAAAAAACAATCGGAAACATGAAAAACACAGACAACGCATATTCCGTTCCGGTGGCATACCGGATCAAACCGACAAGAAGAATAAAACCGACTGCGGCGATCAGCAGGGTGATGTGACTGAATCCGCTGATCGTCCGGTCCAATCTTTTAATCATTTTTTCCATATCACACAATGTTTTGAAGAGTAAGACGATATATAGCAGTATACATCCGGATGACAGGAACCGGTTGTCAGGTGTCAGTTTTCAGTAGGAAAAAGGCCATTTCTTAACTCCTGAACACTGAAACAAAAAATCGATATACAGATATTGTAAAAAATTTTTCTCTGCTTTCCGGTGTTCAATGACACATAAATGCCCTTAAATGGACGTTAGACAACCCAGACCGTATGTTTTCGCCCGCTATGGATTACCTTATTGCTCACGCGTCCCAGAAAAAACGCCTCAACTTTTGAAATCCCCCGCCGGCCCACGACAATTGCCCCAAAACCACCTTCCGTGGCTTCCCGGACAATTGCACCGGCCCGGCTGAATTCATTGGTAACGATTTTTTCTGATACTTTTCCCGGATCAAATCCGGCCGCGACCAGTTTCGTTTTCAAGTCAGCAAATAGAAGTTCCATCTCCGCTTTGGCCTGTTCAAACCGGTCGCCTGAAATCATGGCATCGGGAAGTTCCGGAACAAGGACTTCAAACCCCCGAATGACATTGAACAAAACAACTTCATAGCCCTGACCGCCCAGATATTCCCCGACAAATTCGACCACCCGGTGGGATGACTCAGAACCGTCGATGGCAACCAGGATTTTCTTCACCGGCGGGATCTGTCCTGTGATAATTAAGGGGACAAAAGAGATCTTTGAGAGCAGCTTGTTTGCAACACTGCCGAGGATAATACTTTCAAGCGCGCTGAATCCCCGCCGACGCAGCACCACCGCGCCGTATCCGTTTCCAGCTTCATTGATGATATCTCTTGCTATCCCCTCTTTCCGGTTTTGAATTTTAATTTCAATGGATCTTTCGTCAAAACCAGAACCGGCAAGCAGGGTTTTTGCGTTTGCCATGAAACTTTCAATATTCTTTCTTTTTTGAACTTCCCAGGATCTGAGCTGGCTGACCACAGACGTGATTTGCGGTTCATTTTCAAGGTCCCAGTAGCATTCCGGCACGGGATCAAAGACATGGAACAGTACAATCTGAAATCCGGTTGGCGGCAAAAATTTTCCCACATACTGAACCGTCTGCATGGAGCGTTCCGACCCATCTGCCAATACCAGTATTTTTTTTATATGCGTTGCCATTTTAATCTCCTATCCTTAGAGTTTGTGTTCTCCTGATATGCGACTTTCCAAAACGTTAATTTGCAACAAATATGCCACCCTCAGGAATACGACTAAATGCGTTATCGATCCGAAATTAATAGAGATTTTAATATTTATGACAGATGAAACAAAGGCCGGCGAATAATCCTTTGCATTGTTTTTACACATTGTAAAAAATCTCGGCGGGCAGGCGTTAAAATCTCTCATCGA
>JAHECJ010000426.1 GCA_024641805.1 Desulfococcus sp. | reverse complement strand
CCTGTATGATGCCGATCACCGGAACAAGCGTTCCCAGAAACCAGAACCAGCCCACAGAAAAATACGGATGTTTTTTTAATGTCCACAAGGACATCCCTGTGATGAAAAAAAGTATCACCCCTGCGCCCGCGGCTTCCCACCAGGGAAACATCCTTTCGTGGGGATAAATGACGCCCAGGTTTAGCGGATAAAACATTTTTTCTATGTAACGGACATAGGCCACCAGGGAATTGGCGATCCGGACATTCAAGGGGATGGTTTCCAGGGCGACCACCGCCCCGCCCTGTTTCTGGGCATAAAAGGTCACCGCACTGGATACGGCGGCAAAAGCAACTAACGGAATTTTTTCCAAAAGGATCTGAAAACCGGACGGGTTCGGCGAGGTACGCGCGGCCCCCGCCGACAGAAGCCCCGGAATCCGGTAAAGCGGCCAGAAATCCATGAGCAGCAGGACACAGGGGAGCGTCACCACCATCGGTTTGCTCAGTAATCCAAAAACAAAAAACAGCATGACCCCGGCATATCGGCCAGCGGACGGACGCCGGGCATAACCTGCATAACTTGCCATGGCGAGCATCCAGAAAAAAGTGCTCAGCACATCCTTTCGTTCCGACACCCAGGCGACTGATTCCACGTGCATGGGGTGAAGAGCGAATAATGCGGCCACAAAAGCACTTTTCCATCGGCTGCCGGTCATTTGGAAAAATACGAGAAACAGGATCAGGGTATTTGCGATATGGAACAGCAGATTGATGAAATGATGCCCGCCCGCATGCATGCCGAACATCTGAACATCCATCATATGCGACACCCAGGTCAGCGGGTGCCAGTTCCCTGCATGGGTGGTCGTAAACGCCCAGGCAACGCCTTTTAACGTTAAGCCGTCGCGGATATGGTTATTGGCCGTGACATAGTCGTCGTCGTCATAATTGATAAAATCAAAGTCCCGGACCTGGGAATACACCACGGTGGCCGCACCGATCAGGAGCACGCAGACCAGCAGGGTCTGGTATTTTGACACAGCGTGTTTTAAGGAATTTAATTTCTGTGGCATGACGCTTTCTTTTTCACCGGTTTCAAGACCCGGGCTTTAAGACCAGAAAATACAATTGCCCCGGATGCTGCATAAAACCTGCTGCCAGCTCCGCATAGGGACCGTTTCCCCAGAATATATCGGCCCGCCCCGGTCCCTTGATGGCGCTGCCCGTATCCTGGTTCAACAGAAACCTTGAAAACCGTACCCACGAGCTGATTTGACCGGACGGATCGACTTCCGGCTTTTCAGTCTGCACAAAAACAAGCGCGCCGGCCGGGGCTGACTGGCGATCCAGGGCAACCGACCGGCCGGGCGTCAATTCAATATTAAAACAGCCCACCGGTCCTTTTTCCACGGTTTCGAAAAAAACATACCGGGGATTATAGTTAAATATGCCATCCGCTTCTTCCGGATGAGCATTGAGAAATTCCCGGATGGACTGCATGGAAACATTTTCTTTTGAGAGTTTTTTTTGATCGATCAGGTATTTCCCGATGCTTTTATACGGATGGCCGTTTGAAATGATATAATGCACATTGATCAGGGAACCGTTTTCAAGAAGGATTTTGCCGGAGCCCTGAACCTGGAGAAAAAACAGGGCCACCGGGTCATTGACCCATGCGATCGGCAATGCGTTGATTTCATCCGTTGCCATTTCCCCAATCTGCCGTCGGGTGTAATAGGGAACAATGCTATTATTGTCATTTCGCCCAATGACGGATTTTTCAGCACATCCGCCTGAAAAATCCGAAAGGTCCATTGTCACCAGGTCATCCGGACGGTTGTAAACCGGGAACCGGGACGCCTCGGTCTTGACCAGGCTCCCATTCAGCAGCGGCTCATAATAACCGGTAAACAGCACATCTTTTTTCTTATACCCATACACATCATAATACTGGTCAATAAAAGCCCTGAGTTCTCTGCCGGACGGGTTTTGTTCAATAAACGCCAGAAACCGTTCCAGTGACAGGATCAGATGACCGGCCAAAAAGGTGTCTGTGCTGAAAGAAAACTGCGTTTCAGGAGGTAGCTTTTGATAATATGCCATACTGCCCCGGACGGCTTGCGCCAGAAGCCCGAAGTCCAGGTCATCTTCAAAGAACGGCCGTTCGGAAGCAGGAACAATTTGAAGAACCGGCAATGACTGGGATTTGGCAAATGATGCTGCCGGGACTGCCGCAGTCGCGCAAACAGAAAATATGACGACGTGGACCCACAAAATAAATGTGTGATGAGAGAACGTTTTTGATAGGGAAAAGCGGTGAGTGGCATTGATCATACGGAAGTCTCTTCAGTCTCCATGGTTCGGGGCTTGTTATCCACGGGCGACAGCCGGGGAATATTTTTTTCGCCTTTAATGATGACGCCCAGTTCTTCAAACTTGCGGGCAGACGGCAGAACCCGGCGTTCTAAGGAACCCACGGCCTTATTATACGTATTGACACACTTGTCCAGATCACTGCCAAGACTGTTGAAATAACTGACCAGTTTCGCAATGCGGATGTAAAGTTCATTGCCCAGTTCGCTGACGATTTTGGCGTTCTCCGTCGCATTTTCCTGCTTCCATCCATAGGCAACCGCCTTAAGCAGTGAAATCAGGGTGGTGGGCGTGGCCAGAATGACGCCCTTGTTTGCGGCATCTTCAATCAGGCCGGGTTCCTTGGCCAGGGCGGCGCTGAAAAAATTTTCACCGGGCATAAACAGGACCACAAACTCAGGGGTTGGATTAAACCGGGTCCAGTATTCTTTTGCAGCGAGCTGTTTCACATGGGTCCGGACATGCGCGGCATGACGGGCCAGCATTTCCTCCGTCCGGTCCATGCTGTCGGCTTCAAGAGAATCCAGATAAGCGATAATCGGCACTTTGGAGTCCACCACAATCTTCCGGTCGCCGGGCAGCTGAATGATCATATCCGGGCGGGTTGAATTCCCCTGGGTTTGATCGGTCTGCTGTTCAAAAAAATCGCACCGGTTCTGCATGCCGGACAACTCCACTACCCGCCGCAGAGTAATCTCTCCCCACCGTCCCCGCACATGCGGTGCCCGGAGCGCATTGACGAGTTTCCCGGTTTCCCGCTGAAGCTCATTCTGCGTTTGGCTCAAAAACACCATCTGCTGGGAGAGTTCTCCATAAGCCTTTTCCCGCGCTTTTTCCATTGACCGGACCTGCCGGTCATAATTGTCCAGGGCCTCGGACACCGGACGGATAAATTCCTTGACCGCCTTTTCACGGGTTTCAAAATCGTTTTTTGCCGCCTCGACATACTGGGCAAATGTCTGGCCGGCCAGGTCGATGAAAGACTGATTGTTCTCGCTCAGCGCCCTTGCAGACAATGCCTTAAACGAATCCGTCATGCGCATAGTCATTTCCTCAAGCATGGCGGCCTTTTCTTTCGCGATCTTCCGTTCACTTTCAATC
>JAHECJ010000014.1 GCA_024641805.1 Desulfococcus sp. | reverse complement strand
CAACCATCGCCGGAGAAGTGGTCTGGGCGGTGCGCAATGAGATGGCCCGGACAATTGAAGATTTTCTGGCAAGGCGGATCCGTTCCCTGCTGCTGGATGCCCGCGCCAGCATGGAAATGGCGCCGCAGGTGGCGCGATTAATGGCAAAAGAATTAAACAAGGACGATGCATGGACCGCCTCCCAGATTGACGCTTACCAGAAACTGGCACGGGGATATCTTCTCAGTTAATGCGTTTATTTAATTAAAATCAGCATCTGATTGTATTCATATTGTAAATCGTATTTGGCAGGACTGATATCCCTTTGCAATAGTTCCCCCAAGCGCCATTTTACCGCCGTAACTTTCAGCAATGCCTCTATCTCCTTCCATTGCAATATCACAAAGCCTGCCAATTTCCTGATCAGTACAGCCAAGTTTCTGCCATGCGGCAACCAGCGGACAATAGCCAAAATCGATAAAGAGAATATTGTCACTTGATTCCAATATCTTCATTTCAAAAACCATTCGAGCGGGTATGGTAAACAGCTCTTTTTTTAGTCCTTTGAAGCTGTTTGTCCCTCCTGAACGAACAAGCTCACGCCCATGCATATTTCCACAGGCCCGAATGGCGGGATATCCGATATCCTCCCATTTGATACCCTTCTTCTCCGCCTCATTCAGCAGCAAATAAAGCCATTCAGCCCTGTGCTCCAATGTCCTTCTGATTGCTTTAAGTATGAAGTTGCTTCGTTTCGGTGCATTCAAAATCTTACCTGCTCTTTTGGGTGACAGCTGACTGTATGTCATGAGTATAATTTCCTGTCCGGATAAAATTGATGTAACACTTTCCCGGCATCTGTTTTCACAGGAGACCTGTCACAGTAAGACGCCTGATAAAACCGTGCGTGAGCAAACACTGCCTGGGGGTTACAGTTCTTTGACTTTTTTTTTAGACTATAAATCGATTTCAGATTATCTTGCAATCAGTAAACATAGATCGAATCTGATCCCCTGAATGATGATGATTTTAAGTTCCCAAAAAATAAATGTACAAAATTTTCTTTTTCATTTTCCTATAATTGATTTCGGGAGTAATATGTTGCCTCGCAATCGGACTGGAAAGTCACTCTTTTCGATTGTGTTTAACCGTTTAAATAAATTATTGGATGCTTCTTTATGCGCTTGGATAAATTATCATTGATAGAACAAAATTCCCAGGAATATCAAGATACCTGCGAATCCATGAACTGGGTCACGGCTGAAAAGGCGGCGGTAGCCGGTCAAAAAAGACGTGAACTGCTGCACTCACTTTCAAAAAACGCGAAATGGCGATTTTCAGATACCAAACCTTTTACCGGTGATATTTCCCCCGGATGCGCCCGATGCGGTGAGGGCCACTGGTCCTGCCTGTTTGTCAACGGCGTCTGCAATGCAAATTGTTTTTACTGCCCTTCCGAACAAAAAGTAAGGGGAGTCCCCACCACCAACAGCCTCTCGTTTGAAAGCCCGGATGATTACCTGGATTATCTCTCCGTATTCAACATTCGGGGAGTCAGCTTCAGCGGTGGAGAGCCCTTGCTTACGTTTGAGCGTATCCTGACCTTTTTAAAAAAAATCAAAAAAACAGATAGCGGCGTCAATCATATCTGGATGTATACCAACGGGCTTCTGGTCACAGAAGATAAACTGAAAATCCTACGCGATTCCGGGCTTGATGAAATCCGTTTTGACATCAGCGCCCACTATTATAATACAGACAAAGCTCAGATGGCCGTTGGAATAATCCCGCATGTGACAGTTGAAATTCCGGCAATCCCCGAAGACCTGCCCCAACTCAAACAGGTGACCGGAACGCTTTATGATTCAGGGGTGAATTACTTAAATTTACACCAGTTACGCTGCACGCCGTTTAACAAGACCAAATTGATGGCACGCGGTTACACATTTCTTCACGGTCCGAAAGTGACGGTGCTCGAATCAGAACTGGCTGCCCTGGAACTGATGCGGTATACCATAGATGCGAATATCGGACTGCCGGTCAATTATTGTTCATTTATTTATAAGCATGAATTTCAGTCGGCCGGCGCCCGCAGAAGGTCTGCGGAAATGATAAAAACAAGTTATGAAGATGTTACGCAAAACGGATTTATACGGCGGATGGGCATTGCCGGCACGCCGGATGATATCGAGAAAAACAGCTGCAACCTGACTGAAAGAAATTGCAACCGGTCATTGTGGCAGGTGCAAAAAGGCGGCGACATGCTTTTTTTTGCAGCATCTTTATGGAATCACATTAATTTTTCAGGATGCCGCCTGATCGTGAGTTACTTTAATACCGCCCTGCGTCCCGGGGTTTCCTACTCCAATCCGTTTAAGGAAATCCGTCTGAACAAGCATCGAAAAGTAGTGATAGAAAGAAAGACGGAACTCAGGTCAAAGGTCATTGAAGGCGACATGATACGGTCCTTCGGAAGTCTTTATATTGAGGGCGGCACCCCTTCCATGAAAGCGGAAAATATTTTTCCGGATATGGACGGGTATGAACATTTTTCACACGGACTCATGGATTATTATTAGCAAGTTGTTAATCCGCAAAAAACAACAGGCTGTTGAAAAACGTCATGTGTGCCGGCCAAAGCTAAAATCTGACAAGGCAAAATTCGGCGAAAAAGCGGGGGTTATGTTTATAAATGAGCATTTTGAGGAGAATTTTAACGCCGTATTGACAAGCGCAATAGTTTTTCAATGGCCTGTTAGTGCTTATCCGTGCGTATGGAATTCCATTTTTGGTTCCGGCTCTTCATGAGCCACGAAACGGATCATTGCCCGGTCTTTTAAAAATTAAAGCCGTCCAGCGCATTTGTTCTTTTCCAAAACCCTCCATACAGGTTCATGGAAGGATAATGAAAAGTATGGTTCCGGTATTCCTGATACCACCGCTCCATCCATTCCCGGACAATATCATCCGCTTTTTCCATGTCTTGTCTAAAAATTTCAAAATTATCATTTTCAAACACGGAAATCATTTCATTTTCTGTCTGGGCTATGGATTCCTGCAGGATTTGGCGCTTTTTATCCATAAAGATCAGACGGCGGTGAATGTGCTCGTTTTTCTGCCACAAAGACCCGTCAACGGTTTGTTCATCCGGATTCAAAACACTGAAGGTTAGATCATAATCAAAAGACACGGGTTTAAAAATAGACATGCAGGGTGCTGACGTGCCGGTACAAAAATGAAGACTTTTGTTATTCCATAGCCTGGACACCATCGAACCGCAGGTCTGGTTTCTTCTGATAAAACCGCCGGCGTGCATGCAGATGTCCCGGTTTGTTCCGGTGGCAGGCGATGAATATTGGTCATAATGCG
This sequence comes from Desulfococcus sp., assembly GCA_024641805.1. GTDB lineage: Bacteria > Desulfobacterota > Desulfobacteria > Desulfobacterales > Desulfosalsimonadaceae > SURF-3. The sequence goes on along the minus strand of JAHECJ010000014.1, from coordinate 9,634 downwards.
TTCGCAAATTATTCATCATCTGCTGAATGTTGATCTGCTGGTTCTGAAATGTCTGCTGGAGACAGTTGTGCCCGGACTGGAGCCGCTGCCGGGAAGCAGCGAAATACGGAATAAATCGGGTATCAAAGCTTTTTTTGAAACTAAACGCGCCTTTGGATTTAAAAAAGCCTTTCTGTTTTGCCCGGTCCTCAAGTCTGTCTGACTTCAGATCATAGTCTTCCCCGATGGTCAGGCAGTTGGAAATGGCGCCGAACGACGTCACTTTTTTGGCTGCCCAGAAACGTCCCGCGGTTTCCAGGATCCATGACTGTGAAGAATCAGCGATAATAAAGCTGTTGTCATAGCGCATGTGCTGATCCCGAAATCCGCACACACCGCCCTGCCCGTATTTTTCAATCAATTCAATGATAACATGCATGGCATGTTCGGCTGTATCCCCTCTTTCGAGTCCCAGCCGGAGCAGATCCATGCCTATAAGCCCGCGCTTTTTATCAATCGCCCGGGAATAAATCGCCTCATTTCCAATCACCACTCCCCGGTCATTGGCCCCCATTTCGGCTCCCCATATCCAGAAGGGTTTGCTGAGAATCACCCCGTGGCGGCTGGCGGTCTGGTCAATGGTAATATACGTTGTTCGCAGTTTTTTCTCTTTAATACTTGATTCCGGCGGGATACGAACCACCAGTTGCGCCTCGCCGGGCTCACGATCACTGTTTTTCGCAAAATAAACAATATTGTTTTTTATGAGTACCAATGTATCGCACATGTCATGGCATCCTTATCACGTCCCGGAATTTCCGGAAATCATTTGAAAGTTTAAAATTCCGAAAGTTATGCTGCCAAAAAATTTTAACCTTTTGAAAAAGAAAATACACGAAAATTATTTTTGGGCTATCGGCTGATTTTTCCGGGGAGAATAAAATTATAACGCCGACGTAATAGTTTGGTTTTCATAAACCGGTCAAACCGTCTGAGGAACAGAAAAAGTGACCAGATAAACGCATCATTTTTGTAATAACTGTCTATTTCGGATTTTGTTAAAATCGGTATCCGTATATCCGGATTTTTTTCAAGACAGGCATGAATGATCGACAAGGCGTCATCGATCAGATCTGCTCTGCCTTCCTTGTGAAAATTGGCGACCATATCTATCAGAATCATGCGCACGTCATGATACCGGTCCAGCACTTCGTCGAGAAACTGCCATCGAACCAGCCATACAAGAAAGGACGGACAGCTTTTTAAAAAGATTCCTGTATCCAGCTGTTCTTCATTATTTATCCGGAACAGCGGCGTCGTGATATCAAAATAGACGGGATCCGTATCCGTTTCGCCCGATAATCGGAAACTCCAGTTGGACAACTGGCCGTCCAGTCCGATGGATTTATTTTGAGGGTTTTCATAATTAAATTTATAAAGACGGAGCAGTCGTTCCATCAGGGCGCTGATCACGGATTCAAGTTCCCGGCGGCTGACGGATTTCAGCACATTATGGCCAATGGTTTCCATAGCCAGCCGGGGTTGCGCCACATAAAGAATATGTTCTTCATGCCGGTTAAAAAATTCATAAAATGCATATTCAGACACACGAATCCCGCAAACATCGGTCAACAGATCACAGTAGTTTTGCACTGATTGCTTATACGCCTTAATCTGAGCAGGGTTTTCAAAGGGTGGCATTCGCTTAAAGGCGATCGCCGGCATGGATGCCAGGGAAAAGGTCGTTGAGATTTCCCCGTAACCGAGAATTTCAGGTTTGATTCCGCTTTTTTCAGGAAATGCCGGATCCAATGAGTCTTCAAATTCGCCAAGTGCCTTCACATCGACATTCATTATAGATTGCCTCTGAATAATTTAAACGCTCAGGATGCGCACTGAACGATTGATTTCTCCAATTTTTCCATCAACTCGTCCACCAGCGCTTTATCCGTAAAAAGATAGGGTTTAAACTGGAGTACGGACAGATCGTAGCCGGAAAACATCGCCCAGACGCCATTGTCATACAATGCTTTGGACATCATCACAGCGCCTATTTCGCCCTCAAATTTCAGCCCTGCGATGAGACCGCATTGACGAACCTCCACCAGATGGGAATGCTTTTCCCGGAGCGTCTGCAGTGAAGCTGCCAGGTATTTTGAGATGTTGTTGACATGATCAAGGGTCTCCTGCCGACTGACAATCTCCAATACCTTTTTGGCGACATGACATCCGATTTCCGAACCACCGAACGTGGAAACATGGGCAAACCCATCTTCTAAAAGCCATGATCCGGCTTTTTCATTTAATATCGCGGCAGCCATCGGATACATTCCTCCGGACAGTCCTTTTGCGGTAACGATGATATCCGGCGCCACGCCGAAATGTTCAATGGCCCAGATTTTACCGGATCGGGAAAGCCCGGTCTGAACTTCATCGGCTATAAACAGGGAACCTGACTGTTCGCAAATCGATTTTACTTCCGCCAGATAACCGCTTTCCGGCAACGGAAACCCTAAAGTCGCGGGAATGGTTTCAAGAATGACCGCTGCGATATCTTTTTCTGCAAGCGCATTTTTCATGGCGGAAATATCATTAAACGGAACTGTCACGGAACAATCCGGCGAATCGCTTAAAAAAAATGCGGCGCTCTTCGCGTTGCCCACTGCGCCTGAAAGACCGGTTCGGCCGTGATATCCATTGTCAATGGATATAATTTTTTTTCTTCTGGTGGCATGCCGTGCGGATTTGATCGCGATATCGACGGCTTCACTGCCGCCGCTGGCAAACACGCAGTATTTCATCTCGCCCGGGGATAGAGTGACCAGCATCTCAGCGACTTCGCCTCGCAAGGGACTCGGGAAATGGTGGTTGCCAATGTCGACGGACATTTCCAGCCCTTCTTTCAAAGCCTCGAGGATTTCAGGGTGCCGGTGCCCCAGGTTGTAAGTGCCGCCGTTAATATGCACATCGATCAATTTTTTCCCGTCCAGATCATAAATATACGGTCCTTCCCGTTTGCCGATCACTAAATCAATTCCGATCTGGTTGAAAATTCTTATTTTATCCGGACAGACATATCGTTTATTTTTCTCGATCACCTTGTCCTTTGATGCGTTCATCGCAATCTCCCGCCTGCTTCAAACCGTATTCATGTTTATCTCAATGAATCTGTATAATGGATTTTCTTTTTACGATTCCACCGACGCCGTTAAAACACCTAAGAAAGCTGTGGGAAACGGATCATGAATGTGGTCCCCTTTCCGGGTGAACTCGAACACTCGATCATGCCGCCAATCGTCTGGGTCACCAGGTTGTAAACCAGGTGCATGCCGAGTCCGGTTCCTCCGTGAGACCGTTTGGTGGTATAAAAGGGTTCATAGATTTTTTTAATCGTATCGTCAGTCATTCCCTTCCCATTATCACTATATTGCATTTGGACTTCCTGGTCCTGCTGTGTGATCTCAATGACTATCCGGCCGGCTTCGACCCCTTCAAACCCATGAATCAATGAATTCATTACCAGGTTTGTGAGTATCTGCGCAAACGCGCCGGGATAACTTTTAACTTTCATCGCTTCCGGACAAATAACCTGAATAACATGCCGTGTATTTTTATATTTTGGATGGATACTCAATAACAGCTCGTCAATATATCGCTTCATCTCAAACACCCGCTTTTCTTCAGCCGATTGATCGACCGCAACCTGTTTGAAGCTCCTTACCAGATCTGCCGCACGCATCAGATTGGAAAGAATGAGCCGGGAAGATTCTTCGGCGGACCGGATGTATTTCTCAAAATCAGCCTGGGACATTTCGTTGAGCGAATAGTTTTCAGAAAGGATCTTCGTCTTATCATGCAAAAAGGAAGCTGCTGTGACTGAAACCCCGATGGGCGTATTGACTTCATGCGCCACACCCGCCACAAGCCTGCCAAGCGATACCATTTTCTCAGATTCGACCAGATGTTTTTGGGTGGCTTTAAGTTTTTCAAGGGATGCTTCAAGAGCTTCGGTTCGTGATTTAACCCGTTCTTCGAGTTCTTCGTTTAATTTGCGAATTTCTTCTTCCGCACGTTTTCTTTCGGTAATATCCGTCACCATGGCGAATGAGCCTATCTGGGCGGTATTTTCATAAATAGGCGTTGCCTTGATCAAACAGTGTACCTGGGTATTATCCGGTCTTGAAAATGAAATTTCATAGGTGCTCCGTTTCCCCTGTTTCCGTAATTCGAGTTCTTTTCGAAATACCTCCGCATTTTGCTGATCCACGGTTGACATAAGATTTCTGCCGATTATCCGCGAACGTTCCATTCCCAAAATGGTGCACATTTCAGGATTCACTTCCGTAATATAGGCTTCGGAATCAAACTCAATAAACCCCTCTTTGGCCGTCCGGATGAGTGTCCGCCATTTGGACTCGGTTCTTTTAAGTTCTTCATAAAGAATCGAATTTTCGAGAGAAATGGCCGCCTGTGAGGATATAATTTCAAGGGTTTTCCGGCGCTCCTGGGTAAACGCTCCGGTGATGAAATTATTCTCCGCATATAACACCCCGACCAGTTTATTCTGATGAATTACCGGTATACACAAAACAGATTTCGGTTTTTTATCTTTAATGTAAGGATCTTTGGAAAAGAAATCCTTTTCCGATACATCATCAAAAAATACGGGTTCCCGGGTCCGCTCAACCAAATGAATAATCGAAGACGGCAGGTCCGCTTGATCAAGGGGAACCGAATCCAGTAATTTGATCTCATCCACATCCTTGATTTTCTCGGCTTCAACGAACAAGGATTCGTCCCGCTTAATCAAAAGACTTCCGGACTCGGCGCCTGCGTTTTCAATGACAATATTCATTAATTTTTTCAGCAGTTCATCCAACTGTATCTCACCGGAAATCGCCTGTGAAGCCTTTACGACGGACAGGGTATCGATGGAAGAGGATATTTCACGGGAACTCATAGTGCTGAAATCCAGGACTCCTTCCGTGTGAGGTTTTTTTACTTCAACCGCTTTATTGAAACCTTCCGGATACTTTCTGTCGATAAAATCGACCTTGGCATTGGCCCCCCAAATTTGAAACCCCTGCCGGGCCCGGTTCAGATATAAATAGCCGATATCTTTTTCTTGGATTTCAAACCAGAATTGGGCATAGAGTTCGTTGGCAATCGACCGTTCATTAAGATACCCGTTTTCTGAAGCATGCTCGATGGCCAGAGAATAATATTTCCGGGCCTCATCCTGATGGCCGGTAACCCGGTAATATTCCGCATTTATCAGGAAAAATTTATGCAGGTAATTTTCAGGGGCGAAACCGGACCATTTTTGCATTTTTTTCCGGTCACGGGTAACCTTTTTCAGCATTCGCCTTCGTTTGCGGCCGTTCAACTTACGACAAAGGGCGAGCCTGGACAATGACGCATAAAAAACCATGAGAGGCACATAAAACATCCCTGTGACACCATCGGAAAATTTTTCAACCAGTCGCGCGTATTTTACGGCTTCTGAATAATCCTGAAACATGAAAGAAAGCATCATCTGATGCAAATAGGCATCAAACATCGATGTGCGATCATTTGCCGCCTCATGGACGGGCAGCATTTTATCCGTATTATAAATTTCGCCCGACAGGCTTTCCGGCGAGCCGGCTTTCCCCTGCAGTTTCAACAGGCTCTGATGCCAGATCCGATGAAAATTATAGGCGGTTTTCTGGTTTAACCGACGGATGATTTCACCGTAAAATTCAAAATTCCCCTCCAGTTCTGCCAGGTTCTTGCCCATGCAAAATGAATTACAGCAGAATATATGGACGGCGTAAGCCGCGTATTCGAGGTCTCCGGTTTCAAGTCCGCTTTGATAAGCTTCCAGCAAGGGGGCCAGGGTTTTATTCGCATGTTCATCCCAGTGGCGAATTTGTGAATTAAAAATCACATGCACCTTGGTCTCCAGCTCCCGGCCTTCCAGACGATTAATCATCGCCTGGGCAACATCTCCGTAGAAACAACCGGACTTGATATTACCGGTGACGCCACATTCAATCAGGCCGAATATGGCGAATGCAACCGCTGAATCCGATGTGATACCGTGTTTGAGGGTCAATTTGATCTGCTGAAATGTAATTAACGGAAGTAGTTCGGGAACAGAAAAAAATGCGGCGGATGCCATACGGGTCAACATTCTGATGGTCGCGATCTTGGCCGGATCTTCCATAAATTTATGTTCGATGAGACGGCTGCCGCTTTTATTTCTCAGAAGCAGCTTTATTCCGATAAGCCCCCGTAAGATTTGAAACGTATTGGGTTTATCAGGAAAATTAATCCCCAGCTCTTTTAACGAAAACAAGGCCGTATTCACCGCATCGGTCAGCCGGTTTTGGGCAATGTAGGCCAACACTCTGACTTCAAAAATTCTGATCTTGTCGATAAATGAGACTGCATGATGTAATATCTCATCTGCCATCAATTCCATCTGAATAAAATCGGAATTCAAATACGCTGATTCAACAGCCTCCGTGTAAAGATCCCGCGTCAGATCGTACCAGTTTTCCCATCCATTGTTTTTTAATGCGTCCATGCCGCTTCTGAAATAATAATATGAAGATTCAAACGCGGCGCTAGCTTTGGACTTTCGGCCGGCCTTTAAGTTTAATTCAGCGATCCGCTTCCGGTCTAATCTGTCTTGGATCTGGCTGCGACCCAGATTCCAGTGGGTGACAATATCAAATAACTTATCTGCCTTTTTGGCTATATGATTTTTCTCAAGCAGGGCCCGCCCGATTTCAAGATGAAGACGGCTCCGCTGATCGATATCTACCATTGAGTAAATCGCCTGGTGAACCCGGTCATGTGAAAATCGGAAAGAAACCCCCTGGGGTTCCGGGTCGGGATTTGGATAGTAATCATTCACATCCATAAACGGTTCCACAAGACCTTCCTGTGTCGGCAATGACAAGAGGCCTGCAATATTTCGCGGGGGAAGCGCATTGAGCATGGACAGGGTGGCCACATCAAAATGACTGCCAACACAGGCAGCGACTTTTAAAAGCTGACAGGTTTCTTCCGGAAGTTTTTTAATTTTATCGACCATCAAATCGACGACATTATCCGTAATTTTTACCAGCTTCAGCTTTTCAGTATCCCATTCCCAATTTTGATTATTTTTATTAAATTGAATTCTGCCCTCATCATGCATCATCATCAGCAGCTGATTTAAAAACAAAGGGTTGCCGTAGGTTTTTTTTAAACAGAGTTCAGCTAAATCGGAAACAACGGACAGGTCTGAAAGAAACGTTTCCGCCAGCAATTGCTTAATATGCAAGAGTTCAAGAGGCTTTAAGCTGATCGTGTTCACATTGACATTGCTTTGTCGGATATTTTCAAGAATTTCCATTACCGGATGCGTATTATTCACTTCTGAATCACGGTATGACCCGATGATCAGCAGATGATCCACGGAAGTGCTTCTCATCAGCAATTCAATCAGTTTAAGCGTCGGCAGATCCCCCCACTGCAGATCGTCAAGAAAAATAACCAGTGGATGAGATTTGGTTGAAAACACCCGGACAAAATTCTGAAAAACGACGTGAAACCGGTTACGAGATTCAATGGACGGCAATGCCGGAACCAATGGCTGCTTACCGATAACCGTTTCGAGTTCCGGGATCACATCAACCATTACCTGGCCGTTCGTTCCAAGGGCGTTTAACAGGTTTTCCTTCCAGTAGCTGACCACATCGGCACTCTGAGCAAGCAACTGCAAAACAAGTTTCCGGAACGCAAAAATCATCGGTTCATAGGGAATATCACGTTTAAACTGATAAAACTTGCCGGAAATAAAATAACCGCCCCGGCTGACCACTGTTTTCTGGATTTCATTGACGAGTGAAGATTTACCCACCCCGGCATGTCCGGTAACCATAGTGACTTCCTTGCCCCCCAGACTGATATAGTCATATGAGACAAGCAGGGATTGAATGTCATTACCGCGGTTATATAGTTTTTGAGGAATACGGAACTGATCGGATACGTCTTTCCGGCCTATTTTGAAAGACGTTATCGTGCCGTCCGTCTGTAGATTCTTAAGACAGGTCTGAAAATCAACTTTGAGGCCGACCGCACTCTGGTAACGATGTTCCGCCATCTTGGCCATCAGCTTTAATATAATATCCGACAGAACCTCTGGGATTTCAGGATTGATGATGCACGGCGGAACCGGAGTTTTGGCAAAATGTGCATACACCAGTTCCATTGAATCCCGGGCGGTAAACGGCAGCTGCCCGGTTAAAAGCTCATAAAAAGTTACCCCAAGGGAATATAAATCCGTGCGATAATCCAGGGAGCGGTTCATGCGGCCGGTTTGTTCGGGAGACATATACGCAAGAGTCCCTTCAAACACATCCGGTGGGAGCCGGTCTGATTTTTCCTTAGAAACTTTCGATGAGAATCCGAAATCAATGATCTTGACCTGGCCGGTATCCTGATTCCAGACGATATTAGCCGGATTGATATCCTTATGAATAATCGAATGCTGGTGCATTTCATCCAGGATTTCCGCTATACGAATAAATAGCGTCAGCAGATCTGCCATTTTTAATTTTTTAATTTCAGGACATTTATCCAGCGAAACCCCGCCGAAATCCTCCATGACGATCATGGTGATATTTTGCAGGTTTTCCATTGCATAAGCCCGGACAATACCATAGGATCCAACGTTTTTAAGGATATTGTATTCCTGTTGAAAACTGAGATTTTCAGCGAGGGAGGGAAATTTATTTTTTAATGTTTTGATAATCACGGGAAGATTATCTATGGTGCGGGTTCCCTGAAAAATCCGGGACCGGCGACCATCATGGATCTGACGGGCAATCCTGTAACCGGGGATTGTAAGCATATTCATTATCCTGACAAATCAGAGCGGCCATGTGCATTCCCGGCAGGCGGGAGTGCCCCCCACAAAAAAGTATAAAGTGAAATATGAAATTGATGGTAATGACTGCCGAAAGACCAAACGAATTTGTCGTTAAGTCGTTGTTAAGAATATTATTTTTAACCATACTTTAAAATGAGTCAAGATAATTTGCCGCCCGGCCCAAATGATGAATTTTTTATTGCACACGATATTTTATTTAGGTTAAATGAAAAAATTTAATAAAGAGTAAGAACAGCATTGCCACAAAAAAAACTAACCGTATCATTCCATATATTTTTCATGGAGTTCATTTTTAACAGCCCGTTAAATGCATTCACACGACGGATGGATGTTCATAATACCATATGCGGCTAAAAAGACTTGAAATCATCGGGTTCAAATCCTTTCCGGATAAGTGCGCCATTGACTTTCCTACCGGCATTTCAGCGATTGTGGGTCCCAACGGATGTGGGAAAAGCAATATCATTGATGCCATCAAATGGGTAATGGGCGAACAAAGCATCAAACAGCTCCGCGGAAAATCCATGGGGGATGTCATTTTTTCCGGGACTGAAAAAAGACTGCAGCTCAATATGGCGGAAGTGTCACTGACGCTATCCAACGATACCCCTGAAACCATGGATGCCGGCTTTAGCCAGCTGACTGAAATCATGATTACCCGCCGGCTTTTCAGATCCGGGGAAAGCGGCTATCTTATCAACAAGCAGCCGGCCCGGTTAAAAGATATCC
>JAHECJ010000425.1 GCA_024641805.1 Desulfococcus sp. | reverse complement strand
GAAGCTCCCGGGCCATTACCCAGCTGATTCTGAATTTGGTGGAAGGGACCCCGATCAAACTGGTCGACGGCGGCGAGCAGAAAAGATGTTTTACGGATATTTCAGACGGTGTGGAATGCCTTTATAAAATTATTGAAAACGAGAAAAATAACTGCGACGGCCGCATCATCAATATCGGCAATCCGGACAATGAAGCCAGTATCCGGGAACTGGCGGAAATCCTGGTGGCAACGTTTAAAAAACATCCGCTAAGATCCGAATTCCCGCCGTTTGCCGGCATCACGGAGGTGGAAAGCAAAACCTTTTATGGCGAAGGCTACCAGGATGTTGAACACCGGAAGCCATCCATTCAAAACGCCTGGAAGCTTTTGGGGTGGAAACCGACCGTTGAATTAAAACAATCGGTCGTTGAGACGCTGGACTTCTTCCTGAACCAGGAAGTGGCGGCCAGAAAATAACAAACCGGTCGATATGTCGGGAAAGAATCCCGACCTGCGGAATTGCGTGAATATCATCTCTGTAGGCCGGGATTCTTTCCCGGTGCTTGATAAGTTGTATGGGAGTTTTTGTCTTGCCATCAGTATCAAATTTTTTGCGGGTTCATCTATGACACATACCGGGGAAACCCTGCGGGTCGGTTTGCGGATTGATGTCGATACATTCAGTGGCACGAGGTTCGGCGTGCCCGCGCTCCTGGAAACCCTCAAAAGAAACAATATCAAAGCATCTTTTTTTTTCTCCGTCGGGCCGGACAATATGGGCCGGCATTTGTGGCGGCTGCTGCGGCCGGCTTTTTTGAAAAAAATGCTGCGATCCAATGCCGCCAGCCTTTATGGATGGGATATCCTGCTTCGAGGAACCCTGTGGCCGGGGCCGAAGATCGGAGAAAAGCTCGGGTACGTGATCCGGGCGGCCGCCGCGGCCGAACATGAGATCGGACTGCATGCATGGGACCATCATGCCTGGCAGTCCAGGCTGGACCGGATGAATGGCCAGGCTGTTGATCAACATATCCGTCAAGGATTTGACTGTCTTACGAAAATTATCGCTGCTTCGCCCGTCTGTTCCGCCGCCCCTTCCTGGAAATGCAGTGATCTTGTGCTGGATAAAAAAGAACAATTCCCGTTTCAATATAACAGCGACTGCCGGGGAACCGGTATTTTTTATCCGATGGTCAACGGCAGACAGCTGTCCCAGCCTCAAATTCCGGCAACCCTGCCGACGTATGACGAGGTGATCGGAACCGGCGGAATCACACATGATACTTATAATGATTATATTCTGTCGCTGTTGGGCCCCGGAAAACTAAATATCTTGACCATTCATGCCGAAGTTGAGGGAATGGCGTTGAATTCTTTGTTCGAACGGTTTTTGGAAACGGCCCGTTCCCGAGGGATTGCATTCCATCCGTTAGGAAGTTTTTTAAACGATTCAATGCCCATTGAACCGGGGCGCATTGTCCCGGAGGAAATTCCCGGACGGGAAGGCTGGGTGGGGGTTCAGGCCCCTTTATCCAGATGATTTCATGCCGCATGCGAAAGAAATAAAAAGGGTCTGATGAATGAGAAAATGGCGTGTGTTTCCGGTTTTTGTATTCCTTTTCCTGTATATCCTTCCGCTGGGCGTCCGACCGCTGGTCATTCCGGATGAAACCCGATATGCGGAAATAGCTAGGGAAATGATCGAAACCAAAGATTTTGTGGTTCCCCGGATCGATGGATTCCGGTATTTTGAGAAGCCGGTGATGGGATACTGGCTGAATGCGGCATCTTTGGCAGCTTTTGGCGAAAATGAATTTGCCGTACGTTTTGCATCCGCCGTTTCCGTCGGGTTGTCCGCCCTGTTGCTGTTTTTTCTGGCCCGGCGATTTACCGGCGGTGATTTTGCCGGGATCGTCTCTTCCATGATTTTTCTCACCTGCTTCGAAGTATTCGGAGTCGGCATCGTCAGTGTTTTGGACAGTATGTTTGCTTTTTTTATTACCGCGTCCATGATCTGTTTTTATTATGCCGCCTCAAATTTAAACACCGACCGCCCGCAGCAGAAGAATCTCTTGCTGATGTGTTGCGGCGTATTGGTGGGGGTTGCGTTTCTGACCAAGGGATTTCTGGCCTTTGTGCTGCCTGTTATCATTATTGCACCGTTTTTAATCTGGGAAAAAAGATGGAAAGACCTTTTTACGGTCCCCTGGATTCCACTTGCGGCGGCCGTTATCGTGATTCTGCCGTGGGCGGTCATGGTTCATCTGAGAGCGCCGGATTTCTGGAATTACTTTTTCTGGGAAGAGCATGTCCGGCGTTTTGCCGCGGAAGATGCCCAGCATAAAGCCCCTTTTTATTATTATTTACTTTTTTTCCCGGCCGTGGCCATCCCGTGGACGTTTCAGGCGCCGAGCGCAATTATCGGAATCATGAAAAAGAAACTTGAAAATCCGATTTTTAAATTCGCGATATGCTGGTTTGTATTTCCGTTTTTGTTTTTTTCCGTGGCCAAAGGAAAGCTGCTAACCTATATCCTCCCATGCTTTGTTCCGTTTGCCCTGATGGCTGCCGCCGGTCTTTTGAATGCTCTTAATTTACAATCCGGCCAAACGACGGCCCTGCCGCCGCCGAAAAGTTTTAAGGCCGGAGGATTTGCCGGCGCGTTATTTTTTGGTCTGCTGGCAGTGGTATTGACTATTATGCAGACATCGGATGTTTTCCATTACAGGCCGTTTACGCAGCCTTGGAAATACTGGGTATGTCTGGCTGTCTGTTTGATCAGCATGATTATTTATCTGCGAGCGGGAGTTGCCAGAGATGGCCGCAGACAAATAATGCTTTTCGCCATGGCGCCGGTCATATTTATGTTTGCGGTTCATTTTGCTTATCCGGATACCGCTATCCTCAAAAAGTCACCGGGCGCTTTTTTAATGAAATATTCCGAAAAGATTCGCCCGGATACCATTATCGTCTCTGATTACAGTCCGTTGAAAGCAGTTTGCTGGTATTATAAAAGAAGCGATGTCTATCTGATGGGAAATTCCGGCGAATTAAATTACGGCGCACAGTATCCGGATTCAGAGAAGCGGTGGCTGAATCTCGAAGGACTCAGCAACTTAATTCATGAAAATCCCGGAAACCTGGTTTTTGTGGCCCGGAAAGGGAATTTTGAAATATGGCAACGGGCATTGCCGAAGCCCGTTTTTGAGGATGATAACGGAGAGTTCCTTTTTGCCATGTATTAATCATTCGAAGATGCCAGGAGATTATTAGAAAACCTTTCAATTTTTGTTGACATTTTAAGGTGTTTCAATGTTTTTCAGATAATCAATTAGCAGTAATTTTTTCATATTTTTATAATCTGGTTCTCCACTTCGTTTAAGTTAATTTGCAATCAATAGGGAGGTGGCTCCGAAAACTATTTGCTTGCGTGATATTTTTACTGAATTTACCGATTGTTGCACAATTCGAAAGAAG
>JAHECJ010000424.1 GCA_024641805.1 Desulfococcus sp. | reverse complement strand
TTTCTCATCCGAATTATTTAACGTCCAAGATTCTGACATCAAAGAAAAGGAGTTTGCCGGCCAACGGATGATTTAAATCCAGCATTGTTTTCTCCCCTCGAATCTCTGTGATTCTCCCCCGGATGATCTGTCCGTCCGGGGATTTGGTTTGAAGCATGGAACCGACACTTCGGGACGTTTCCGGGATCTGTTCGGTTCTGAGTTCAATAATTGCTTCCGGGATCACCGGTCCGTATCCGTCTTCGGGTTTGACGGTCATTTTTTTGAAATCCCCGGTTTTCATCCCGATCATCTGATCTTCGAGGCCGGGAATGATCTGGCTGGAACCGTGGGTGAAGGTGAGGGGCTGGCCACCCACATTTGTATCAATCATTTCTTTGTCTTCAAGGGTCAGGGTATATTCAAAAGATACGGTTTTCCCTTTTTCGATGCTCATGGGTTCTCCTGCATAACATGAAATAGTAACGGTCTGATCTGCCGTCTAAATCCGGTTTTTTGAAAATTGAAAAACAGAATAAATCAGGATGAACGTATCATATCCGTCAGCTGGATCAAATCAATAATTACCGCATCAGGCTTTAAAAATTTGCATTGCGGATCATTTTCACGCATTCGCAAAGATCTTGAGTCGCCGGCAAATAAACAGGTCTGAAATCCGATGGTATGTGCCGGATAAATATCATTTAGCATATCATTTCCCACAAAAAGGATATCTGTCGGTTGAAGGCCTTTATTCTTTGATTGCCGGAAAGCCTGCTCAAACAAAAAAAGGGAAGGTTTGGCATAAGCGTACTCATAGGAAAAAAAAATAAACTCCGGATCAAAACCAAGAGCTGGCGGAAAATTATTGCAAAACAAACAAAACAGATAGGGCGTAAAAAACTGGGCGTTGGAGATAATCCCAAAGAGGATGCCTCTTTTTTTCAGGGTGTTTAATGTTTCTTCCAAATGAGGCATGGGATAGACGGGATTAACGATCATTTCATACTCCACGGCAAACTGACGGGCAATCTCCAGGTCAGTAATTTGAAGCACCGTCATCCAGATTTCTTCAATGATGACTTCTGGAAAGTCGATACCTTCTTTTTTCCTGAGGGCATGGGCAGAGTTTATGGCACTAAAAAATTTTTCGATTAATTCTGGAGGACTCAGCGGAATCTTATATCTTTTTAGAAGGGATTCAATCTGCGCAGCGGGTTTTGAATTTTTCCGGGCGATCCCGATATCCCCAGATGCGCTGATGAAAAGGGTCCCATATACATCAAAGATCACGGCCCGGACAGGAAATTTTAAATTAATTTCAGGCTGGAGAAGGGTCGGGAGCGGGGCAAGCGGCGTGACATAGGGCGTCATAATTTCTTTATACATGCTCATTTACCCACTTCAGCAGGCTGAAATTTTCTAAGGTTAAAAATTCTTTCGCAAGTATCTGCTTGTCGATCCAATGGTTTACCGGGGTATGAATCACTTTTTGCCAGGCACTAAGGAGCTGATTGCGATACGCGGCCTGGCTGAATTCGGTTTCCACGATAAAGCGGTTATGCCGGATGGTTTCCTTGTTGTCCATCGTTCCGAGTAAGCTGGATAAAAAAGGGTTCAGTCGTATGACCTGGTCCTTGAAATTTTTATCGGATAAAATTTTTATCATCACCTGCTTCTGGAAAGACTCATCAAGAATCGCAAAATCAATATGGTGGCCTGCGGTCATGATTTCATAAGCGCGGCTGATTTCATCGTTTGAAAAAAAAACACCAAATTGAAGGGCATTATCCAGGATGCAGGATTTCCATTTTTTATAAAAAAGGTCCAAGTCAATGGCGTCAAGGGGAATGTCAATTTTATGGTAGAGATGATCCAGGAGCATTCCTTTTTGAGTAAAATCGAAGCAAATATCAGGAATGCATCTGCCGGAAACCATCTGGCCCGCCGTCCAGGGCTCAAGATAAGAAAAACCGAATCCCTCGGAAATGCTGGTGGTGATCATACTTTTTGCGTATTTTACAAGATCGGTAAAAGCATAGATATTGGAAGCTTCAAATAACACGCTGAGCTTGTTTTCAGCGGAAAAACGTTTCCAGAACGTATAATGTTTCCAGTCATAGGGACTGTTGGGGGCGCGCGTAATGGCAAGAGTTTCATGATTTCGGAAAAACAATGACAGCAGAATGGCTTCGCCGATGTTTTTTCTTCGGATGGCGCGGACCGGATATAAAACGAAATTCATCCCAGGCTGTTTTTCAGGTTCAATCTGAAACGGTGTGACCATGTTCGGAAGCAGATGCAAACCCGGGCTTTGCAAACCGGATTTTAATAATATATTTAAATCGCGGGAATTGATGACGCAAAAATGACAGTTCGAGGGGTAAAGCGCATCGGCATAGTAGACTCCGGGACGCCCGTCTTCGGCAAAATCATGTATCTGAAGAAGCAGCCGGATATTGTTTTGGGAAAGCGCCGACAGAATATCTAGAAACAGGAGGTTTTTAGCAAGCAAAGGATTATGAACGTGCAGAATATCGCACCCGGCAGGCCAAAGATCAGATATCGCAGTCAAAATTTTTTGTGCGGTTTTTTTCGGCGTCTCTCGGGTCATGCCGAGCTGGTCATAACCGATTTCAGGGATCACCGCAGTTTTAAAATGAAAATCATCTTCCGGCGTTTCACCGCTAATGACCAGGATTTCACAATCATCTTTTACGGCAGCGATCTGCTGCTTGATGACGGTTGTCACTCCGCCTGGTTTGAGGTGATAATGGAGAAAGGCTATTTTCATTAAATCCTTCTGCAAATCCCTCAATCGTCAAAAAGAGTGTTATTGTCCGGCGTACAGGGTCGGGTCCGGAAAACCGGCTTCGGCAAATCCTTTTTTTCTGATTTGGCAACTGTCGCAGCATCCGCAGGCGCGACCGGATGCATCCGGATCATAGCAGCTGTGGGTCATGGCGTAATCGATATTTAGCTTCATTCCGGTCCTGATAATTTCCGCTTTGCTCAAGTGCATCAGCGGGGCTCGTATGCGAAGGGCAGTCCGTCCTTCAACCGTGGTTTTTAGTGCAAGATTGGCCATTTTTTCAAAAGCGGCAATATATTCCGGCCGGCAGTCCGGATATCCGCTGTAATCTAAGGCGTTCACGCCGATAAAGATATCCGATGCACCGAGAACTTCAGCCCAGGCAAGGGCATAAGAGAGAAAAATCGTATTCCTTGCAGGGACATAAGTAACAGGGATGCCTGTAATGATGGCTTTCTCATTTCTGTTTTTGGGGACTTCGATGTCCGCGGTTAATGCAGAACCTCCGATTTGCCGGAGGTCGATATTTACCACGTAATGCTTCAATGCACCCAGTGAAGCGGATATTATTTTAGCGGCATCTAATTCATAGTGATGGCGTTGCCCGTAAAAAAAACTTAAGGTGTAACACTTATAATTTTCTGATTGAGCAATGGCCAGAACCGTGGTGGAA
>JAHECJ010000423.1 GCA_024641805.1 Desulfococcus sp. | reverse complement strand
TTACCTGAATATCCCCCCGAGCACGGCCAAAGAACAGTTAAAAGTCTCCAATGGTGTCGGAGAAGTGGGTGCATGAAACTTTCCCGGCTACTATATTCGATCGAATCTGCCAGAGCCAATGGGCTGCCTGCCGATCGTTGGCATGAGAAGGCGGATCCGGAAATCACATCGATTCACTACCGGTCCACTGAAGTACGTCCGGGCGGGATATTTTTCGCCATCAAGGGGCAGCATGCAGACGGTCATCAGTATATTCGGGATGCATTGAACAGTGGAGCTGCGGCTGTCGTTGTTGATGCGAATTATCCTATGGGTAATGTTGACGCAGTGGTTGTTTCCGTCGAAGATACGCGAAAAGCGCTGGCAGCCGTATCATCAGCGTTTTTCGGCGATCCTTCGGAAAATTTATACCTGATCGGAATCACGGGGACCAACGGAAAGACGACAACCGCATATCTTGTGGAACATCTGCTTTTGGAAAAAGGCATGGATGTGGGTGTCATCAGCACCATTAACTATCGTTATCAAGGCCGCGTCCACGCAAATCCTCTGACAACCCCCGAGTCACTGGAGCTTCAGAAGATCCTGTCGGAAATGGCCGCCGCGGGGGTCACCCATGTGGTGATGGAAGTGTCATCCCATGGTGTTGCCCTGGACCGGATTTATCACTGCTGGTTTGATATGGGAATTTATACCAATCTGAGCCAGGACCATCTCGATTTCCATGGGGATATGGCGGAATACTGGTCGTGTAAAAAGAAGTTTTTTACGGATTATCTATTCTCCGGACCCAAACAAAACCAGGCAATTGCCGTGGTCAACACGGAAAACGAAAAAGGCCGGGAACTTGCGGGGGCTTTGAAAAATTTTCGTTGCATTAGAGTGGGGTCTGATGCAAAAAGCGATGTCCGCCCCGGCCTTATTCGTTTTGATCAATATGGCATGCAGGGCGAGATCCGGTTTAAGGATAAAGAGGTTTCCTTTCAGTCCGGCTTGATCGGTCATTATAATTTTGAAAATATCCTGTGCGCGGCCGGCGCCAGTCTGGCGATGAAAATTCCCTTGTCTGAAATAAAAAAAGGGATCGCCACGTTTGCATATGTTCCCGGAAGGCTGGAGAGGATTCCGAGTGATTCAGGCCGGCATGTATTTTTGGATTATGCCCATACGCCGGATGCCCTGGAAAATGTGCTGACCACGTTACGGGAGATTATTCGCGGCCGCCTGATTTGTGTTTTCGGGTGCGGCGGGGACCGGGACCGGCGGAAACGGCCAATGATGGGGAAAATCGCCGCGCAGTTAAGTGATTTCGTGGTGATCACTTCCGACAACCCCCGGACGGAAGATCCTGCTGACATCATAGCGGAAATTCTTAACGGGGTGTTAAGCGTTTCAATGCATGAATACATGAAAGATACGCTGGAAAAAGGCTTTTTGGAAAAGGGATATGTCGTAGAACCTGACCGGGAAACGGCCATCCATATGGGGATCAATGTCTCAAAGCCGGAAGATACCATATTAATAGCTGGTAAAGGACATGAAGATTACCAGATTCTCGGTAAAAGGACCATCCGGTTTGATGACCGGGAAAAGGCCGCGGCAGCGCTGGCCGGAATATCAGGGAAGTAAATCAATGGAAGCGATTTTCTGGACAATTGATGATGTTTTGACCGCCACGGGGGGAGATGTCGCGTCCGGAAATAAGGGCATGCAGTTTGCCGGCGTATCCATAGATTCCAGAAATATTTCAGACAAAGACCTGTTTGTGGCGGTAAAAGGACAAAATCATGACGGCCACCAATTTATTTCGGAGGTTGTTAAAAAGGGCATCCGGGGCCTTGTGGTGGATCGAAAGAGAATCCAAGGGCTTCCGGAAGACAGTTTCCACAAGAACGTCTGCTGTATTGCCGTGGATGATACGATCCGGGCGCTGGGCGATCTGGCTGCTTTTCACCGGCGGAGGTTCAATATTCCCGTGGTGGCGATCACCGGTTCAAATGGGAAGACAACGACCAAGGAAATGACGGCTTCGGTTCTCGGTCAAAAATTCAATACGTTAAAGACACTGGGCAATCTGAATAATGAATTCGGCGTTCCGCTGACACTTTTCCGGTTGAATCGGACACATGAGGCGGCGGTTTTGGAACTCGGAATGAACCATCCGGGGGAAATCCGGCGTCTTTCAGAGATCTGCGGGCCGGACTTCGGCATTATTACGAATATCGGCCCGGCGCATCTCGAAGGTCTGGGCACAGTCCAGGATGTCATGGCCGCCAAAGGTGAATTGATCGAAAACATCAAGGAAAACGGCGTCATTGCATTAAACGGCGATGATACTTACAGCCTGCGGCTCGGCGGAACCGCCAGCCGAAAGGTCGCCTACTTCGGTCAGTCTATTTATGCCGATTTCCGGGCAACCGATATTGTCGCAAAAGGGAACCACACGGTGTTCACCCTTGAGCTGCCCGATGAGAAACTTTCGGTTGAAATCCAGGCACCCGGAAATTTTATGGTGTTAAATGCGCTGGCGGCCTCAGCCATTGGCCGCCTGGTCGGGCTTTCCGGCAAGGATATAAAGGCGGGCCTTGAGGCATTCAAGCCTGTAAAAGGCCGGATGAATATTAAAAAGAGTCCCCTGGGCTTTTATATTATTGATGACTCCTATAACGCGAATCCCGGATCCATGGAAGCAGCCATCAAAACCCTGGTATCCTTGAAAGGCAGGAAAAAAGGAATTCTGGTGGCCGGGGACATGCTTGAACTGGGCAAGGACGCAGAGCGGCTGCATGAAAGCATTGGACAGATTGCAGCCCAATCCGGGTTATCAAGGCTTTTTTTGACGGGGAAGTATGCCCAGGCACTTAAAAAAGGAGCCCGAGGCCAGGGGCTGGCGGATGAACAAATCATTATTGGGAATAAAGATGAACTGGTGGAATCTCTGATCGAATTTCTGAGTCCGGATGACTGGGTCCTGGTGAAAGGTTCCAGAGGGGCGGGAATGGAAGAGATTGTCAAACGGCTGTCGGGTGCAGATGAAACGGCCATGTAATTGTATGAAGTTTAATGTATCTGGATATTTGAATGTTCTATCATCTTTTTAATTTGCTCCAGCCGGAAATATCGGTTTTCAACGTTTTTCGATATATTACGTTCCGGACCATTTGTGCCAGCATGACCGCTTTGCTGATCTGTTTTGTGTTCGGGCCATGGGTGATTCGTCTGCTTGCTGAAAAGCAGATCGGCCAGTATATTCGGAAAGTCGGGCCGGAAAGACATCAGGATAAAGCCGGCACCCCGACCATGGGGGGGGTCTTGATCCTTTTGTCGATTATTTTATCCACCTTGTTGTGGGTCGATTTAAAAAATCTGTACATATGGATCATTCTATTTGTGGCCGCCGGATATTTTGGGATCGGATTTACCGATGACTATTTGAAGCAGATTCAGAAGCGGAACACGGGATTA
>JAHECJ010000422.1 GCA_024641805.1 Desulfococcus sp. | reverse complement strand
AAATCGACCGCATCAAAGGTATTCCGCCGGAGGAAAAAGAGCGAAATAAATTTAACGACGACCTGGAACTGTGGTTTTTAAAAAACGCCATGGCGTTAAAGGGTTCGGAATATTCCGGGGGGTTTACCTATCTTTTTAGAAACGGTTATACCCTGCAGGTGGGTAATTACTGATGGCTAAGTTAAAAGTCCCATCTACGGCGTTGTATCGGTTTTCCAGCCATTCAAGATACTACATGTATTATTTCTTGCCTGAAAAACCTCTGCGCCTTTTATATGAAACTTTTAACTTAGCCATCCCAGTGCTACATTAATGATTCTATCAACAATAGCCGAAATGGGGTATTTTCAGTTTGAATAAAGAATCAATCCTGGCATTCAATAAACGGCTGTTCAAGGCGTTTCAGATCAGAGGGATCAAAATCGGAGCGATTCCGGATATGGAACAGCGTCTGATTTCCGACCACCTGATTGAACAGGGCCTTGCGGAGGCAGCCCAGGTCAATTCGGTTCTTGAGGAGATCACCGGCATACAGGCCCTGGATCCGACCTATGTCTCGTTTGATCCTGCTTTTGTCGAGCACATCACCTTTCTGCTGCCGGCTGTTGTGGCCCGCGAAGAAACCGTGTTTCCGATTAAACATGAAAATGAATACATCCATGTGGTCATGGCAATGCCCCAGGATGTCCAGTGCCTGCACCGAATGGAAGCAGTCACCGGATCACGGATCAAGCCCTATTGCTGCAACAGTAGCGCCATTTTACAGGCCATTGAAAAATATTATGCCGGCCGGGATGGCATTTGCGAGCCCATGTCGGAAAACATCGACACGTTGGCAGAAAACGCACTTAAATCATTAAACAAACTGAAAACCAACCGCGCCGAAACATTGGCAATGGTCAATGACGCCCATCTGATCCGTCTGCTCCAGTTTGCAATGAACCATCTGGTCCAAAGCGGGGCCAGCGATCTTCACATGGAACCCCGGGAAAACAATTTTATAATCCGCTACCGAAAAGACGGCGTCATGCAGACCGCATGGACATGGCCGTCTGTTTTTAAAGAAGCAATCATCCCCCGCCTGAAAATGATTGCCCGAATGGATCTGGATGAACTGATGCTGCCCCAGGACGGCAGCATCAGTTTTGGCTTGATTAAAAACAGGGCCGTGGACATCCGCGTTTCCTCATTGCCAGCACTGTATGGTGAAAAAATCGTCATGCGTATCCTGGAAAGGGATAAAAAACAACTGACGCTCAACAATCTGGGCATAGAGCCAAAGGATGCAAAGCGTCTTGAAGACATTATACACAATCCCACCGGGCTGATAATGGTCACCGGACCCACCGGCAGCGGTAAATCTTCGACCCTGTATGCCATCCTAAATGAACTAAACTCGAACGACGTCAATATTATTACCGCCGAAGATCCGGTGGAATATAAGCTCGACGGCCTGACCCAGGTGAGCTGCACCGCGGAAACCGGCCTGACGTTTAATGCCGCGCTGCGGTCTTTTTTGCGCCAGGACCCCGACATTATCATGGTGGGTGAAATTCGGGATTCAGAGACCGCGGATATTTCCTTAAAAGCTGCCATGACGGGCCATCTGGTATTAAGCACCCTGCATACCAATGACGCGGCCGGCGCAATTAACCGCCTGGTCAACATGGGAATCCCTCCTTACCTGGTGGCTTCCGCGCAAATCACCGTCATTGCGCAGCGGCTCATGCGGCGCTTATGTGAAACATGCAAAACCGAATATGAACCTGAAATGGAAATAATGAAAGTCCTGGATATTTCACCAGGTACGATGAAGATCTATAAAGCCGTTGGGTGCCCGGAATGTACAGGAACCGGATATAACGGCCGGATGGGAATCTATGAGCTGCTCCAGGTGAACGACCGGATTATTGAACTGATCCTGGACAGCCAACCGGCTAAGGTACTTAAAAACACCGCCGTGGAAGACGGTATGACAACCTTAAGAATGGCCGCTCTTCAGAAACTGGCAGCCGGAACAACGACCGTTGAAGAAGTTCTTCGCGTCACAATGGACAGCTAACTCGAATTTTCATGAAAAGAGAGATGTCATGGCATCACTAAGTTTTATCCAGCCGCTGAGTTATTTATTGTTTTTCGGCGCCACCTTGTTTTTCATTTATACCATGGTGTCCGGGAGCAAAAAACTGGCAATATCCGAAAATGCCCGGGATGATGACTTTGAGATTGCGGAGGAGTCCCGATTCATCCTTATGTTCAGGCCGTTCTACCGGGTGTTAAGTCCGCTGATTGAATGGCTGCCGCTGCCGGGATACAAATCCCGGATGAACAGATATGTGGTGACCGCCGGACTCGAAGGCCAGGTCAACGGCAATGACATGATCGGTTTCCAGGTTTCGATCATGCTGGTGTTTGTTTTCTGCGGATTTATATATTTTGACAGCACGCTAAGCATTTTGTTAGCCGCCGCCGCCGGATTGGCATATCCCTATGTATGGCTTTATGAAAAAAAGAAAGAGCGCCAGGAAAGAATCAAATTGAGCATGCCGGATGTGGTCGACATGCTGTCTTTGTCCGTGGAAGCCGGGCTGTCTTTCAACGCCGCTGTTCAGAAAGTGTGCAATATTTACCGGCATGATAAAGACCCGTTTGTTGTGGAACTCTACCTGATGGACCAGAATATCAAGCTGGGACGATCCAGAGAGGAAGCACTGAAAATTATGGCGGACCGTGTCGAACTGATGGAGCTGGACTCCTTTGCCTCCATCCTGATCCAGGCCAATAAAATGGGATCCAGCATTGCCGAGGTGCTGAAATCCCAGGCCGACAGAATGCGATCGGAAAGGTTTCTAAAAGCGGAGAAACTAGGCGCCCAGGCATCACAAAAGCTCCTGCTTCCGATGATGCTGTTTATTTTCCCGGTGATATTTATCGTCATATTTGGTCCCTATCTGGTCAAGTTTATCATGGGATAATCATGGGAAAAGAAAAATGGAAAACAGGACATGAATAAAGATATTCAAATTTTACAAAACGGTCGCCTTCAGGAGACCCTTCAATTGGGCAATGGGACGTATCGATTGGGTCGGGATCCTTCCGCGGACATTGTTCTGGCCGACAGTGCCATATCTAAAACCCACGCGACGCTGACGATTGATAATGACAATTTTCTGATAAAAGACAACGGCAGCGCCAATGGAATTTTTCTTCAGGGAAAGAAATTTATTGAGCAGCAATTTAAAAACACGTTTGAAATCGAAATCAGACCCTTTACCATTCGAACCACCAATACCGCCCCGGACAGCGCCCAAACGGGGATTGATGAAAAAGCCCATGAAGCTGCGGAAGCCGTCCGCCGCTTCAGCATCAACAATATTAAATCCAGCATTTTCCTGATCTTCGGCATCACCATGCTGTTGACGGTCCTCATCGGTTATATCCCGCTTAAAACCCAGGCGACGGCGATT
>JAHECJ010000421.1 GCA_024641805.1 Desulfococcus sp. | reverse complement strand
TGTTGCCAGTTCAAGCCCTTTTATGCCATCATCCGCTTTAACGACATCATATTCCTCTGCGCGCAAATGCCACTCAATAAGATTCAGAATATCCGTCTCGTCTTCTATTATCAGTATGGTTTTTGCCATTTTCAAGTACCTGCTGTTTTGATTCAATTTTTAACGATATTGTTACCTATCTCTTGATCATAACAAAAAAATGAAGATTGTGTGACAGTTGCGTTACATTTAATGTCATCGGATTTTATGGATTCTGTAACACAATCGTCAAATTCCATGTCTATTATCAGCTATCTCGAAAAATAACCGGAACGGTTTTTAACCGGAAATATGTTTAATAATAAATCGTTCCATGCGGCATCAGGTTTCAGAACATGTCGTGAATAAAGAACATAATTATTTTATCCTATATCAAAAAAGGAGGAATTAACCAATGAAGATGAATTTTTTTAAATTAATAACCTTTTTATTGTGTGCGTTTTGTTTAGCCACCGGTGCATGGGCTGAAAATTTGGAGATTTCAGGATCCACCACCGTACTCCCCGTTGCCCAGAAAGCGGCCGAAGCATTTATGAAAGTACATCCGGATATCAATGTGTCTGTTTCCGGCGGAGGTTCCGGTAACGGGATCAAGGCTATTATTGACGGTACGACCGACATTGCCGATGCGTCCCGGTTTATCAAAGACAGTGAAGTGGCCCAGGCTGTGGAAAAAGGGGTTTATCCGGTGCCGTTCGGCATTGCCTATGACTGTATTGTGCCGGTTTTGCATCCGTCAAATCCGATAAAAAACCTGACCACTGATCAATTGAAAAAGATTTTTGAGGGCAAAATTAAAAACTGGAAGGACGTCGGCGGTCCGGACATGCAGATTGTGGTCATTTCAAGAGATACTTCCTCCGGGACATATGAAGTGTGGGAAACACTTGTCATGCAGAAGGCAAGAGTATTTCCGGGGGCGCTGCTTCAGGCATCAAACGGTGCCGTGGCCCAGGCGGTCGCCAAAAATAAATATGCCATCGGATATGTGGGTTTAAGCTACTTGAACAAGGATTTAAAGCCGATCAAGGTCGGGGGCGTGGAAGCGACTCTGGAAACCGCCCTTTCAAACGCTTATCCGATCAGCCGGGTACTGTATATGTTTACCAAAGGGTGGCCGACAGGCGCGACGCTGCAGTTCATTAACTTTGTAATGCATCCGGCCAAAGGCCAGAAGATTGTGTCAGAAGCGGGGTATGTTCCGCTGTATTAAGAGGCGGATAGACTGAAGTCCGAAAGCAGAGGCTAAAAACATGCATATGGTGATTTAAATCTTTTCCTTCAGCCTTCCACCTTCAACCTAAGTACATATAAATTCAGGTGCGTGATGCGAAACAAACGTCTGATTAAAGACAAGATTATTGAGTATATTTTCTTTATATTCGCATTGATATCCATTGTCCTTCTCTGCA
Organism: Desulfococcus sp.; assembly: GCA_024641805.1. Taxonomy (GTDB): domain Bacteria; phylum Desulfobacterota; class Desulfobacteria; order Desulfobacterales; family Desulfosalsimonadaceae; genus SURF-3. Next base: position 2,027 of record JAHECJ010000421.1, on the reverse strand, counting down.
TGATACTTTTTTTTCTGTTCAGGGAAGGGCTGCCCATTTTTCATCAGGTTTCGGTCAAGGATTTCCTGTTTGGCGAATACTGGTATCCGACATCGGAACCGCCGGACTTCGGCATTTTTCCGCTGATTATCGCCTCGCTGCTGGTCACATTCTGTTCCGCGGCCGTGGCGATTCCGCTGGGCGTCATGACGGCCATTTATCTGGCGGAAATTGCATCCACACGGGTGAAAGAAATTGCCAAGCCCATGGTGGAGCTTCTGGCCTCGTTGCCGTCGGTGGTCATAGGGTTTTTCGGCATGGTGATTGTGGCCCCGTTTTTACAGCAGGTATTTGATATCCCCACCGGTTTAAACCTGTTTAACGCCTCGTTGATGCTGGCATTTATGTCCGTCCCGACCATCTGCACTATTTCCGAGGATGCCATCAACAGTGTCCCCATGGATCTTAAGGAAGCGTCACTGGCTCTTGGCGCCACCCACTGGGAGAGCATTGTCCGGGTAATCATTCCCGCATCCTTGTCCGGCTTGAGTACGGCCGTTATTCTGGGTATGTCGCGGGCGATTGGCGAAACCATGGTGGTGCTGATGGTGGCAGGCGGTGCGGCCATGGTGCCGTCATCCATTTTTGATCCGGTCCGGCCCATGCCTGCTAGTATTGCGGCGGAAATGGCAGAAGCGCCGTTTCGGGGTGAGCATTACCATGCATTGTTTGCCACAGGCATGATGCTGTTTATTTTTACGCTGATATTTAATTTTATCGCCGACTATATTTCCAATAAACACAGGCAGGTGGGGGCAAGTACATTATAGCTCACGAACCGGGTAAAATTTAAGGTGTAAGGCTTTTCCTTCAGTCTTCAGCCTTTTACCTAAGCCCCTAACAAAGGATAAGAAATTGAGTCAAACGACACGCTCACTGGCAAAGCATACCGCCGGCCGTCGAAAATATTCGCAGGCGGCGATGTTTATTTTGTTCCGCGGCGCAGCGGTCATTAATGCCCTGGCATTGATGATTATTTTGTTTTTTTTGATTAAAAACGGCTGGCAGGCGATCAACTGGACATTTTTATCCCAGCCGCCTATAGACTCCATGACAAAAGGCGGTATCCTTCCATGCATTATCGGCACAGTGTGTTTAAGCATCGGCGCTATGGTGGTGGCAATGCCGCTGGGGATCACGTCGGCGGTTTACTTAAATGAATATGCGAAAAAGGGCCCCGTTCTGCGGGCGATTCGTTTTGGCATCAATAACCTGGCCGGTGTTCCATCGGTGGTATTCGGCCTGTTCGGTCTGGCCCTGTTTGTGACATGGATGAAATTGGGTGTCAGTATTTTGTCCGGGTCACTGACGCTTGGTTTTTTAACCCTTCCGGTAATTATCGGTACCGCGGAAGAAGCGCTGCGGGCCGTTCCGGATACATACAGGGAAGCATCCCTTGCTCTGGGCGCCACCAAATGGCAGACAATTTACCGTATACTCATTCCGGCAGCGCTCCCCTCCATGCTGACCGGCGGAATTCTGGCACTGGGCCGGGCGGCCGGCGAAACTGCCGCCATCATGTTTACCGCCGCCGTGTTCTATACAAAAAAGCTGCCGACGTCTGTACTTGACCAGGTCATGGCCCTGCCGTATCATATTTATGTGCTGGCAACTGCGGGAACGGAAATCGAACAAACCCGGCCGCTTCAATACGGGACCGCCCTGGTTCTCATATTTCTGGTGCTGGGGATGAATTTGGTGGCCATTATTTACCGAACCAAATTGCGCAGGAAACGGTAGGGGGCACCCCACTTAATTCAGATTTGTATGCAGGTTTCAGTGTTCAGGTTTCAGCCCCTGAAGCCTCGCAAGCGATATCCGAATACCAGCATAACTTTTACTTATCTTTTCTTTCGCTTTCTGCAATTTCTATTTCCAGTCGTGAAGACCGTACTTATCCATAATTTTCTGCAGATCTCCAGATGATCGCAGTTTGTCGATGCCATTTGATAATATTTTCGCGTATACCTTGGATGCGGGATTGCGGG
>JAHECJ010000013.1 GCA_024641805.1 Desulfococcus sp. | reverse complement strand
CAGGACTTGTGGCAAATGGAACGACCACTGTCAGCCGGGTCTATCACCTGGACCGGGGGTATGAATCCCTTGAAAAAAAACTGGCTGACCTGGGTGCGGCCATCAAACGTGTCCCGACAGCCAGCAAATTGTAACCGAAACCCAATGCCTGAAGCGTGCACCTTAAAACCGGCACATTCGTATAACAATACCATCTATTTCCGGCCGCTGATTCCGCTGCTCCTTGCCTTTATAGCCGGTATTACCTGCGCATATCTGCTGCCGGATAAAATTCTGCCTGCGACGGGAGGCATTTCATTATCTGCAGCATCACTTATTTTTTCCGCCTGCCGCCGTAAAAACGCTTTGCTCTCCCCTTTGTTCCTTTTTTTCTGTCTGGGGTATTTTGCATTGACTCCCTGGATGACACGTACCTTTCCCGATGATCATATCCGGCATTTCGTCAACGACAACACCCAATGGGAAATTTTCGGAACCATCGATGCAACGCCGGAATTTCAGAATTTTCGCACGGTCTGTATTTTAAACCACATCCGGTTATCCCGGCCAGGCAGTGATGCGCCTCCGGTTTGGGTGCGGGGAAAACTCCGGACTATCATTTACGGGAAAACCGGCGGTCTGGACGTTGGCGACCGGATAGCATTTACCAGTAAGCTGTCTCCCTTTACAAACTTCAAAAATCCCGGCGGATTTGACTATATAAAATACATGGCTTTCCAGCAGGTCTGGGGCAATGCCTATACGTCATCCCAAAAAACCGCTATCCAGGCATCTGCCGGCGGAATGCGCAAAACTTTGACGTTCGTCCGCCACAGAATTTCAGAGCTCATCCACCGAGCTGCATCGGGGGATGCGAACGCCATATTAAACGCATTGATCCTCGGCGACCGCCAGCAAATTTCCAAACCCCTGCGTCAGGCTTTCAACCGGGCAGGAATCAGCCATATACTGGCCATTTCCGGCCTTCATGTCGGCATTCTCGCTACGTTTTCCTTCTTCCTGTTCAAATGGCTGCTGTCCCGGTCCGGGCTTTTTCTGCGGCATGCCTGGACCCGCAAGGGGGCTGCGATTTTGTCCATCTTCCCGGTCTTGTTTTACGGGATTATGGCCGGCATGTCACCGTCCACCCAACGCGCCGTTATTATGGTGTGCGTTTTTCTCCTGACGTTTCTCATTCATCGTGAGCATGATTTAATCAACACGGTTTCCATCGCGGCACTGTTCATTTTAATCTTTCACCCGCCATCGCTCTTTTCAGTCGCATTTCAGCTTTCCTTTGTCTCGGTTCTGTCCATTATCTACGGAGTTCGCAGGGTATATCATTTAAATACAAAATCCCTTGGCGGAGCGCATTTTCTGATGAAAACCGGTGCAACATTTCTGCTTGTTTCCGGCCTGGCGATTATCGGTACCGCCCCCTTGACCATGTTCTATTTCAACCAGATTTCGCTAATGGGAATTTTTTCCAACCTGATTTTTGTTCCGTTAATCGGATTTATTGTCGTTCCCCTCGGGTTGTTTTCCGTTCTGGTATTCATGCCGTTCAGTGTACCGGCCGCTTTTTGGGGTCTTAAAATCTGTGGCATTATCCTAAAAACAGCCATCCTATGGATATATCAGATAGCCGAACTGCCATGGGCGGCTATGAAAACCGTTACCCCTTCCCATATTGAAATTATCCTTGCCTACGCCCTGTTCGCCGGTATTTTATATCTGTTGTTTCCAGCTGCCAGCGCCAGGGGGAAAAAAATTGATTTAGCGACTGATTTATCCAATAAGGAAAAACAGTCATCAACCGATTCCCAACTGGCAGCCCTCAAAACAACGGAAAAATCCATTGGACATCGGTTCTTAAATTTCGGCACAGTGTTGAAATATCGCCAGTCCGGCAGAACTGGGGGGATACTATATCTTGTAATCATTTTGATTATTATATCAGGGGACGTTTCTTACTGGGTTCAAAAACGCTGGGGAAAAACAGATTTGACGGTCACGGTGATTGATGTCGGACAGGGCAATGCCGCTCTTCTTGAAATGCCCAAAGGCCAAACCGCTTTAATCGATGGCGGCGGATATACGGACAACACCCTGTTTGATGTCGGAGAAAGAGTGCTTGCCCCCTTTTTATGGCGGCGAAAAATTAAAACCATTGAAACCGTAATCCTGACCCATTATGACGCGGATCATTTAAACGGTCTCATTTACATACTCAAGAATTTTAATGTCAGGCAGGTATTTGCCAATCATGACCCGGGCACGTGCATGAAAAACAAGGAATTCACCGAAGTCATGCGCCAGAATCAAATCCGATATCCGGCGTATAAAGATTTCACCAAAAAAATGGAAATAAACGGTGTGACGATTAAGGTGCTCTACCCGGGTGAAAACTTTTCAGCTCCTGAAACCGCTGCCACATGGCGCAATTCAAACAACAACTCCATGGTCATTCAGGTGAATTTTGGCAAACACGCCCTGTTGTTCCCAGGGGATATCATGGCAGAGGGTGAAAAAGAACTGGTTGATTCGGGTGTGAGCCTGCCGTCCACCGTCATGGTTTCCCCCCACCACGGCAGCAGAAATTCCACTACTGAAAATTTCTTAGATCATGTGCATCCGGAAAGTATTGTTATTTCATCAGGCCGGCAGAATCGGTTTGGTTTTCCGTCGCCTATCGTGCTGGCGCTTTATGAAAATAGAAATATAAAAACGTTTCGTACCGATGTTCATGGCGCCGTCACGATTTCCAGTGATGGGAATTGGCTTACCATGACACCATTCACTGGGGCCGGTTTTTCCTGGAATTAAGAATAAAAAAAAGCCTTGTCCGATGGGTTTAAATGGGGGGGAGGGACAAGGCTTTTTAAATAAAGCTGAAATAATATCAGCTTTTTTTTATACCATCAGGTTTTTATGCTTCCGCAGGCTTGGCTTTTTTATCTGCTTTGACCGCTTTTGTTTTGCCGGCTTTTTTATCTTCTTTTTTATCCGCATTTTTGTCTTCAATCGGCTGGCCGGTCAATTCAACCATTGAAAGCGTTGCTGTATCACCCTACGAATTCCGACTTTAACCAGACGGGTATAACCGCCGGCTTTATCGCCAAACCGGACGGGCGCATCATTGAACAATTTGTGAACAACATCCTTTTCACGAATTATCGCCATCGCCTGTCTTCTGGCATGAAGATCGCCGCGCTTTGCCAATGTAATCAACTGGTCAGCCCAGCGTCTCAGTTCTTTGGCTTTCGGATCGGTTGTTTTAATGCGATCATATTTAAAAAGTGACGTAACCATATTGCGAAACATGGCACTTCTGTGACTGCTGGTTCTATTTAATTTAACTCCGCTGTTACGGTGTCTCATAAAGTGTTATTCCCCTTGATCTGTATCATCATCGTCTTCAGGCGGTTGGAAGGTGTCAATGTTCATACCAAGAGACAGCCCCAGTTCCGACAACAATTCTTTAATTTCATTTAATGATTTTCTGCCGAAGTTCTTGGTTTTAAGCATTTCCGCTTCCGTTCGGCCTACCAGTTGATAAATTTTGGTGATATTGGCATTACGCAAGCAATTGGCACTTCGGACAGAAAGTTCAAGCTCATCGACATCCAGATATAAGTTTTCATTATATTTTGGTTTCGAATCATCATCGGATTTTTCTGATAATTCGGGTTCGAGATCTTCATCAAAATTAATGAAAACGCTCATCTGTTCTTTTAATATTTTCGCGCCAAAGGCAACCGAGTCCCCGGGGGAAACAGAACCGTCGGTCCAGATCTCCATGGTCAGTTTGTCATAATCCGTTCGCTGACCGACGCGGGCATTGCTGATGCGGTAATTGACCCGTTTAATGGGTGAGAAAACAGAATCAATGGCAATCGTTCCTACCGGCGCTTCGGGATCTTTATTCAATTCTGCCAGAGAATACCCTTTACCCGCCTTAACCATCATTTCAACCCTGAATTTCGCATCAGCCGAAAGTGTCGCAATGTGCTGATCCGGATTCATAATTTCAACTTTACCATTACCAGTCAGAATATCAGCTGCGGTGACAACGCACTCACCCGCCGCATTAATTTCTATCAATTTCGGCTCAGAATCTTCCATTTTTACGCGGACATTTTTCAAATTCAGAATAATTTCCGAAATATCTTCCAAAACACCAGGAATTGTGGAAAATTCATGCATCACACCATCGAATTTAACCGAAACAATGGCTGAGCCGCAAATTGAAGAAAGTATAATTCGCCTTAATGAATTACCAATAGTGATGCCAAAGCCACGCTCCAGCGGTTCCCACACAAATTTCCCGTAAGTGGGCGTCTGGCTGGCAATCTGAACCTTTTCAGGTTTGATTATTTCTCGCCAGTTCATATATGTAATTTCATTCAATGACATCTTCTATCTCCAAATTTGTTAATATGCCCGATTTGCTCAACAGGGTACAGGAGAGTCTTCTATGATTAAAAGCCATGATCCTGATATTGTGTGTCCGCGATAGATCAAAACTATCTGGAATAAAGTTCGACGATCTGATTCTCCTGAATCGGCATGGTAATATCTTCGCGAACCGGTACACCTTTAATCATGCCCTTGAAATTTTCTTTTTCAAGTTCAAGCCATTGGGGCATACTTCTTCGAACCACGGCGTCAAGTGAGTCGGTGATTAGCTGCATGCTCCTGCTTTTTTCGAGGATTTCAACAATATCACCGGTTTTGACCTGGTAGGAAGGAATATTCACCTTTTTACCGTTAACCAGAAAATGACCGTGGCGAACCAGTTGCCGTGCCTGAGGTCTTGAATTGGCAAAACCCAGCCGATACACTACATTATCAAGCCGCTGTTCAAGAATCACCAGTAGGTTGGTACCGGTAATTCCTTTTTGACGGTCCGCCTTTTCAAAAATCAGCTTGAACTGTTTTTCAGAAAGACAATAACTGCGTTTCACTTTCTGCTTTTCCCGAAGCTGCAGACCATAATCGGAAATTTTCCCACCCCGACGCTGACCATGCTGCCCGGGCGCATAACTTCTCCGGTCAAACGCACATTTATCTGAATAGCAGCGATCACCTTTCAGATATAATTTTAAATTCTCCCGTCGGCATAACCGACAAACAGATCCTGTATATCGTGACAAATTTTCCTCCCCTTACAAACGATTGCTCGTAACAGCTTTTTGAATTCAGGTTAAGGTTAAAAACTGATGTTATATTTATAAATCAATAGTTTTGCATCAATGAAACGAAAAAAATGTTATACCCGGCGCCGTTTCTTGGGCTTACACCCATTGTGCGGAATCGGAGTGACATCTTTTATCATGGTAACCGTAAGTCCGGTTGTCTGTAAAGACTTAAGCGCTGATTCCCGTCCGGGACCGGGTCCTTTTACATACACTTCCACATTCTTCAACCCATGTTCCAGGGCTTTTTTCGCAGCATCCTGAGAGGCAAGCTGAGCCGCGAACGGAGTGCTTTTTCTGGAACCTTTAAACCCGTTCATGCCGGCTGTGGACCATGAAATAACATTCCCGTTCGGATCAGTTATCGTGACGATGGTATTGTTAAACGTCGATTGGATATGAACAACACCATTTAAAATATTCTTTTTAACTTTTTTCTTCGTTTTAGTTCTTTTTGCCATTGACTCAGCCTTTATATGTTAAATTACTTTTTACCTGCTACGGCTTTTTTCTTTACTGCCATCCGTCTGGGTCCTTTGCGTGTCCGGGCATTTGTTTTCGTCCGCTGCCCGCGCGCCGGCAATCCCTTTCGATGACGCAGTCCCCGGTAACATCCCAAATCCATCAATCTTTTGATATTCATTGATATATCGGTTCGGAGTTCCCCTTCAACCTTATAATCATCATCAATAATCTTACGAATCATGTTGACCTCTCCGTCAGACAGGTCATCCGTTTTTACATTTTGATCGATGTTTAGCTTAGCAAGTATAGTCTGAGATGTGGATAGCCCAACACCATAAATGTATGTTAAGCCAATAACTATACGCTTACCTTTCGGTAAATCAACGCCCGCGATTCTTGCCAATGTCTGCCTCCTTGTATGCTATATCTATCCCTGGCGCTGTTTATGCCGTTTGTTGACACAGATGACACGAACAATGCCTTTGCGCTTAATAATTTTACAATTCCGACATCTCTTTTTTACCGATGCGCTTACCTTCATAACACCACCTTTAACCTATTGCCTATCAATCAGATTATGAGATAATATCAATCTATTTTGATCGATATGTAATTCTTCCTCGGGTCAGATCATACGGGGATAGTTCCACGGTAACCGTGTCCCCGGGTAAAATTTTTATAAAATGCATTCGCATTTTACCCGATATATGAGCAAGAACCTGGTGCTCGTTTTCAAGCACTACTTTAAACATTGCATTCGGCAATGTTTCGAGTACGGTGCCCTGAACCTTAATCGGTTCCTCTTTTGCCATGTATGAACTCCCGTTTACAGATTAAAAACAAAATTAAATAACGATTTATTTTACAAAACTGCGCCACTTCAATTATGAGATTGTCACTATCTCTTTATTTTACCAGTGGTCAGGAAGCCTTCATAGTTTCGGGTAATCAAATGAGATTCCACCTGCCCGACGGTGTCCATTGCCACCCCGACAACAATCAGCAGTGATGTGCCGCCAAAATAAAACGGGACATGCAGCTGTGTCATCAAAATCGACGGCAGCACACAGACTAAAGAAATATAGGCCGCTCCGCCAAGGGTAATTCTCGTCAAAACTTTGTCAATATAATCCGCTGTTCGTTTACCCGGACGTATGCCCGGAATGTATCCGCCGTATTTCTTCATATTTTCAGCGACATCCGCCGGATTAAATACAATGGCGGTATAAAAAAAGCAGAAGAAAAATATGAACGCTACAAAGATCAATTCGTAAATAAAGGTTCCGGGGCGAAGGGCGGCAGATATATACTGCATCACAGCAATGTCTTTAAAAAAACTCGCCAGGGTCGCCGGAAACATGATCAGTGAAGATGCGAAAATAGGTGGAATAACACCAGATGTATTCAATTTCAAAGGAAGGTGGGTACTCTGTCCACCGTACATTTTACGGCCCACCACCCGCTTGGCATACTGAACCGGAATCCGCCGCTGTCCTTGTTCAAAGAAATTGATAAATGCAATCACGCCGAGCATGAGAATAATTAGAAGCACGCATGCAAAAATTCCCATTTCACCGGTGGACAGCATCCGAAAGGTATTGCCAATTGCCTGAGGCATCCGGGCAACAATTCCGGCAAAGATGATCAATGAAATCCCGTTGCCGATGCCTCGCTCGCTGATTTGCTCACCCAGCCACATAATAAACGCGGTCCCGGCGGTGAGCGTGATCACCGTCATTATCCGGAAAGACCAACCCGGGGCACCCACGATGGTCAGGCCACCGGGTGCGCTCATATTTTCGAGCCCGACGCTGATCCCAAAGCCCTGGATGATACTCAGAACGATTGTTCCATACCGGGTGTACTGCGTAATTTTCTTCCGGCCCTGCTCTCCTTCTTTGGAGAGTCTTTCAAGGTGCGGAAAGACAACGGTCAGAAGCTGTAATATAATCGATGCACTGATGTAAGGCATGATTCCCAGTGCAAATACAGACAGTCTTTCGAGTGCGCCACCGGAAAACATGTTAAAAATGCCGAAAAGCGTATCCTGGTATTGCGCAAAAAATTTCGCCAAAGCATCCCCATTGACCCCCGGCGTCGGAACGTGAACTCCCACCCGGTAAATGGCAAGAAATGCAAGCGAAAACAATATCCGCTTTTTCAGCTCAGGAATTTTAAATAAGTTTTGAACCCCGGAAGTAGTCACCGCCATTAGGATATAACCTCTATCTTACCGCCAGCCGCTTCAACTTTCACGATAGCACTTTTACTTGCGGCATTGACTTTAACAGTTAAAGGAAAATCAATATCACCTTGTCCAAGCAGCTTAATCGCATCGAATTGCCCTTTTGCCATCCCGGCACCGCGCAATGCAATTTCATCCACAATCGAGCCGCTTTCAAATTTCTGCAAATCCTGAATGTTAATTGTAAAAACGGCTTTCTTGAAAATATTGGAAAAACCTCTTTTGGGCAACCGGCGATGAATTGGCATCTGGCCGCCTTCAAAACCCGGACGGACACCGCCACCGGAACGCGCGCGCTGACCTTTATGTCCTTTGCCGGCAGTTTTACCCAGGCCGGATCCCGGACCACGTCCTTTTCTTTTGCGTGAAGATGTTGAACCTTCGGCTGGAGATAACTCATTCAACTTCATGTTCTAAACCTCCACTTTAACAAGATGCGTTACTTTATTGACCATTCCACGGATCGACGGGGTATCTTCCAGTTCGACTGTTTTGTGCATTTTAGTCAACCCCATACCCTGTAAAACTTTACGATGTTTTTCAGGTTTTCCGTTCATGCTTTTGACCAGTGTAATTTTTATCATTCCAGGCATTTCAATAACTGTCCTTATTATAATTGCTCAACATTCAATCCGCGTTTTGCAGCTGCTTTTTCCCGGCTCTGCAGTCCTGCCAATCCTTTGATTGTCGCCTTTACAACATTGTGCGGATTATTCGAACCCATGCACTTTGTCAGGATATTTTCTACGCCGACAGCCTCCAGGACCGCGCGAACAGCACCGCCGGCAATCACTCCGGTTCCCTCGGAGGCGGGTTTTAATAAAACCCTTCCGGCACCAAACCGGCCAATGACTTCATACGGAATTGTACCGTTGACAAGTGAAACCGACACCATATTTTTTTTGGCACTTTCAACACCCTTCCGGATCGCTTCAGGGACTTCATTTGCCTTGCCCAGCCCGTAGCCTACGCTGCCTTGACCATCCCCAACGACGACAACAGCACTAAAACTAAACCTTCGGCCGCCTTTGTGGACTTTTGCGACTCTGTTAATGTGTACGACTTTATCGATAAAATTATCGTCTGTTTCTTTCTTGAACAAGGCAATGCCTCCCTATTTTCTATTAAAAATCCAATCCAGCCTTACGGGCGCCATCCGAAACCGCCTTGATGCGGCCGTGATACAGAAATCCATTCCGGTCAAACACGACAGATTTAATTCCCTTTTGTGATGCACGTTCGGCGATTAACTGACCAATATAATTTGCTGCTGCCGTTTTATTTTCGAACTTCTGCTGTTCCATGACTTCTTTTTCCGTAGTCGAAGCAGTAGCAAGCGTGATGCCCTGTGTATCATCAACAATCTGAGTATATATATGTTTGGCGCTTCGGAAAACTGTCATTCTTGGTCTTTCTTGCGTACCAAATATTTTTTTCCGAATTCTTTTTTTTCGTTTCTGCCTAAGGGCTTGTCGTCTGTTCAGGGAAGCCATGATTAATACCTTTTATATTTTTTTCTGATAATTATTTATTTACCTGTCTTACCGGCCTTGCGTTGAATATGTTCTTCGGCATACTTGACACCTTTGCCCTTATAGGGTTCCGGTGGCCTTAATCTTCTCATTGTTGAAGCGGTAAAACCGAGAAGTTCTTTATCAATGCCGGACAGTTTTATCACATTCTTTTCGATACTGGCTGAAATACCTGCCGGCAGCGGGAAATTAATCGGATGGGAGTATCCCAGATTGAATTCTATATTGTTACCTTTTAATTCCGCCCGGTAACCAATGCCGTTGATCTCTAGAGCGCGTTCGTACCCCTTTGAAACACCCGTCACCATATTGGAAATAACCGCCCGGGTCATACCCCACAGTGATTTGGTTTTCTTGTCCAGGGTGCCAATGGAAACCGTCAGAGCATTTGCTTCTATATTCAGGTTCACATCCGGGTGAATCGTTCGGGTCAGGGTCCCTTTTTCCCCCTGGACACTCAAGATGCCATCCGTATAGGTAATCTTTATTTTATTAGGAATTTCAATTGGTTTCTTACCAACTCGAGACATATCTTTCTCCTTAACTACCAGATTTCACAGAGAACTTCACCACCGACATTATTCTTGATCGCCTGTTTGTCAGTTATCAGCCCTTTGGATGTTGAGAGAACGGATATTCCCAGTCCATTGAGTACCGGCTTGACATCCTTGCTGCTTACGTACATGCGGCGGCTAGGCTTACTGACCCTTTTGATGCCATATATGACATGGCGGTCATTCTGCTCATACTTTAAGTAAATTCTGAGAATTCCCTGCTTGTTATCTTTAATGAATTTATAGTTCTTGATAAAACCCTCTTCCTTCATCAAATTGGCTAGAGCGGTTTTTATTTGGGAACCGGGAATATCTACACTCTTGTGTTTTGCTTTGCCAGCATTTCGAATGCGGGTCAGCATGTCCGCCAACGGATCACTCATCGACATTGCATACTCCGTCAATTGCTTTGTTAATTAAATTTTATCTGTTATGTTCTTTTACTAAATTTACCAGCTTGATTTCGTTACGCCGGGTAAAAGTCCTTCTGAAGCCATTTTGCGAAAGCAAAGACGGCAGATGCCAAATTTACGAATATAAGCCCGGGGGCGTCCGCAGATAGGGCATCTGTTATATTGCCTAACCGCAAATTTCGGTTCTCGTACTGCCTTAACCTTCAGTGATCTTTTTGCCAAAACCCCACTCCTTTAATCATTAAAATTAATTTCTGAAGGGCATGCCCAACAATTTTAATAATTCTTTAGCTTCATTGTCATTTTTCGCCGTTGTCACCACGGTAATATTCATGCCTTTGATGGTATCAATTTTATCAAAATCGATTTCAGGAAAAATGATATGTTCTTTAATTCCCAGCGTGTAATTACCCCGACCGTCAAACGCTTTGCCGGATATTCCCCGAAAGTCACGAACACGAGGCAGCGTAATATTTACAAGTTTTTCATAAAAATCATACATCTTTTCCCGACGAAGAGTCACCATACATCCGATCGGCATGCCTTCGCGAAGTTTAAATGCCGCAATCGATTTTCTTGCGCGGGTAATAACAGGTGACTGCCCTGCTATCAATTTAAGTTCCTCTTTAGCGGAATCAAGAAGTTTAATATTGTGTATGGCTTCCCCAAGTCCAATATTTAAGACTACTTTCTCAAGTTTGGGAACTTCAAAAACATTTTTATACTTAAACGTCTCAATCAGCTTTGAGACTACTTCTGTTTTATAATACTCTCTTAATGACATGAACATTCCTCCGGCATGCAATTTTATGCATCAATTATTTCTTCACACTTTCTGCACACCCGTACTTTTTTGCCATCTTCAAGACGTCTCATCTTGACCCGCACAGGAGCGATACATTTGTTACACATCAACATGACATTCGACCAATGAATCGCTGCTTCACCTTCGACGATCCCGCCCTGTTTATTTGAGGCACTCGGACGGGTATGGCGTTTCACCATATTGACATTCTGGATGAGCAGACGGTTATTTTTCTGAAGCACATCAATGACTTTACCGATTTTGCCACTATCCTTGCCGGTGATAACTTTTACTTTATCATTTTTCTTGATATGGCATTTGTTTTTTTCCATAACCAATATCTCCTGAATTCACCAGCAGTTATAATACTTCCGGGGCCAGTGAAATGATCTTCATAAATCGTTGAGCACGCAGTTCCCTGGCCACGGGGCCAAAAATACGCGTGCCGATGGGTTCCCGCTGGGCATTAATCAAAACCGCTGAATTGTCATCGAACCGAATAAATGAGCCGTCAGGTCTCTGAATCTCCTTTTTGGTCCGAACGACAACGGCTTTAAGCACTTCGCCTTTTTTTACCTTGGAGTTGGGAATCGCTTCTTTGACCGACACGACGATAACATCCCCAACGCTGGCATAGCGGCGCTTAGATCCGCCCAGAACCTTAATGCAGTATACCTGTTTGGCGCCTGAGTTATCCGCTACAGACAACCGTGTTTCTGTCTGAATCATTTTCTTTATCCTCTGTCTTATACCGCTTTTTCAATAATCTGGCTGACTCGCCACCGTTTCAACTTGCTGATCGGCCGGGATTCCGTAATAAGGACCCGGTCACCGATTGAACAGGCATTCTGAGCGTCATGCGCTGCGAACTTCGTTCGACGTCTGATAAATTTTTTATAAATTGGATGAATGACGGTTCGTTCCACTCCAACAGTTACAGTTTTATCCATTTTATTACTTAAAACCGTGCCAACCAGTTGTCTTTTCATTCCTCTATTATTATTCATGTCAACAACCCGCTTACCCTATATTTCTTTGACGTTTAATGGTTTTTATCCGGGCGATGTCGCGCTTGACCTGTTTCATCCGCTTTGGATTTTCAAGCTGGCCGGTTTTATGCTGGAAACGGAAATTAAATAAGGTTTCAGCCAAATCGACTAATTTGGCGTCCAGTTCCTGTTCACCCAAGTCTTTTATTTCACTCGCCTTCATTTACAAGCTGCTCCTTTCGATGAATTTTGTTTTAATCGGAAGCTTATGTGCAGCAAGCCTGAATGCTTCGAATGCTGATTCCCGGGAAACACCTTCCATCTCATACAAAATCCTTCCAGGCCTGATCACTGCAACCCAGCCTTCCGGTGCGCCTTTTCCCTTACCCATTCTGACTTCAGCAGGTTTTTTGGTCACCGGTTTATCCGGAAAAATACGTATCCACATTTTGCCGCCTCTTTTCACATAACGGGTCATTGCAATACGTGCAGCTTCAATCTGCCGTGACGTAATATATCCGCATTCTGCGGCCTGCAGACCAAAATCGCCGAAGTTTAAATTGGAACCTCGGTGGGCCTTGCCTTTCATGCGCCCGGTCTGTTGTTTTCTGAATTTGACTTTTTTGGGGCTCAGCATTTGAACTATCTCCTAATATCTACTTGCCATCATCTGATATTTGTTCGTCTTTAAGGATTTCCCCCTTAAAGATATATACCTTTATTCCGATAGCGCCGTAAGTTGTATGGGCACTGGTTACCCCGTAATCGATATCCGCACGAAGCGTGTGCAGAGGTACCCGGCCTTCTTTGTACCATTCGGTCCTTGCCATTTCAGCGCCGCCCAGGCGGCCTGAACATATGATTTTAATGCCCTCTGCGCCGAACCGCATGG
>JAHECJ010000420.1 GCA_024641805.1 Desulfococcus sp. | reverse complement strand
CCATACCGCGGCCCACGACACATATTCATCCGGTCCTTCGAATTCACCCTTGAATGGGGTTTCCGGCACCCTTTCATATCCGTCGAGGCTGTTGATAAGGTATTCGTCCAGTCCGGTCGCAAAATGCCAGGATTCGGTTTCACCGGATATTTTATCGTCAAAGGTCACCGTCAACCCCGGACAGAGAACCGCCTTGGCCTTCAGGTTGTGTTTCAATTTGGGGACTGAATAGGTGACGGAATCAAAATACTGGGGATCCGGCCAGAATCTGAGTTTGGTGCCGGTGCGCCGCTGTCCAACACTCCCGGTCGCTTCCAGCTCCCGGACCTTGTATCCGCCCTCAAAAGCGATTTCATATTGCCGGCCATCCCGATAAATTTCAACTTCAAGCCGCTTGGAAAGCGCGTTGACCACCGATACGCCCACGCCGTGCAGGCCGCCGGAAAAATGATAATCCTTGTTGGAGAATTTGGCGCCGGCATGCAGCCGGGTCATGATGACCTCGACGCCTGAAATCTTTTCCGTGGGGTGCAGGTCCACGGGCATTCCGCGCCCATTGTCCGCGACCTGGATCGAGCCGTCTTCAAACAGCACCACGTCAATGCGGTCCGCATAACCGGAAATGGCCTCATCGGCGCTGTTGTCAATGACTTCCTGGGCCAGATGGTTCGGCCGCTGGGTGTCCGTATACATGCCCGGCCGTCGTCTGACCGGGTCCAGGCCTTCCAGAACCTCGACGGATGCGGCGGTATACTGTGAGGCTTTTACCCGGGAATCTTTGAATAATTGTCCGTTATTTTTCAATTTTTTTCACCAATTTCAGGGGCAGGTATTCATCAGCATGGATGAGAAAGACCTTTCCCTCATAATCAATTTATTTCCAAAAGTTTTTCAGGGGCTTGTCGAATAATCAGGTTCCTGTTGGTCTGATCATCTGAAATGATTGGATCGAATACAGCGTCTGATCGAAACCCACGGTTTTTCCCTTTAAGATCAGGAAATGGGAAAAAAGACGGTTTTCGTTCAGGCACTTTCTAAGCCATGGATATAAACCATGTCAATCTGAAACTCAATCTCAACTTTGATGTAAACGGGATTATCTTAGACGGCTAAAGATAATTGAAGGTTTTTTATGCTCATTTTCCTTGAAAATCGACGACATCCACTCCTCGATTCTCAATGATCGGTATCTGCAAACACATCGCCCCTCATGAACTATTTTATAACCTGTATAAAACAGGTGTAATAAACATGCAATTTGTCATCGTCGTCATGGTCACAATCATCATCATCTTCAAAACAGCTGTCATCGCATTCATAACATTCACAACCGCATGGGTAATATCCATGATTTTGATCATATTGCCAGCAAGTTTCTTCTTCGTCATAATAATAACAAATATTATCTTCACATCTTATTTCGCAGGTACCGGGAATATCGCATTCAGAATTATAGCAATCTTCGTTGCAGTCGGGAAAAACCAGCACCGGAAAGAAAACAAGAACCGCCAAAAGAATAATGATCTTTTGAATCATATTCCATTTTCTCCTTTCCCTTCAAATCCCAACGGCTGATGCCGGCTGCACCTGTGCCGAAGTCCAGCACCCACCCCGCCTTATCCTCTTTGCGTCCGGTAGCCGGATGTTTTCCCTTTTGCCCGGACGTTTCGCAGAAGATCTTCAAACGCCTGGTTGAGCCTGATAAACCGGTCATGCCCGCCCCCGGTATCGGGGTGAGATTTCCGGGCCATTTGCCGATACTGGCGGGTGAGCGTTTTCACCGTCATCCCCGCAAGCTCCTGTCTCGTCATCCCCATGACAGACAATGCTTCAGCCATTGCCATGGAAGGTTTCGGCCGGGGCGGGTGAAAGTCCCGATGCCGTCCCATCCAGTCGTATACCAGCTGGTCCAGGTAGCGGCTCTCAGCATAGTCATGATCAAAAAACCAGCACACATATCGAACCAGATGCTCATGCAGCAGAGCGGACCGGGGCATGCCCGCCCAGAAATTCTCATCTGAATCCACCCGGCAGACTTCTTCCAGAAAACAGTCATCGACTTTTTCCTGAGACAATGCCTGGGGGAAAGTCCGTGCTAACTTTCCTGAAAAATGCCCCGGGATATCAAAAATAACAAAGGTGTAGGTCTTCTTTTCATTGGCATCCAGAACATTTTCCATCCGGAGAAACATGTGCTCAATTTCATCCCGGGATTTGTCCAGCAGGGGCCGATAGATTTTATTCGGCGCCCTGAAGATACGCGACTGATCCAGCTGGCCAAACCGCAGATAATGGATTCGCCGCTTGTCAAACATATGAAATTGCATTGTTTCACAACGGCGGCAGGATTCCTTCACGGATTCGCGACCCTTCCGGGAAGAGTGCCTGTGGGTGAAACCTTCAATGACCCTTCGGGTTTCATACTTTAAAAACGGCCAGAAGATTTTTTCCAGTTCGTCATCATCCGGCGTCACGCCTTTTTCATTGAGCTGATCATAGATGTCCTCATGAAAATAACAGGCACTGCCCCCCGGATAAATGATATATTGATCCGGATGTGCGCCAAGATCAAACAGATCCCGGCTTTTTAACCACTCCCCGTCTTTAAAACTTTCACGGATATAATAGCGGACTGTTCCTTTTATTTGTTTTGCGGCTAAATACATAGGATGTCTCAAGGCATAAAACGTTTTCCCATGGAAGAATTAAGGATTCTTATCCAAAAAGATATGAATCAAATACTATCCGTCAACCTTTTCATATAATGCCCGCCGTTCTTTTGGCATGGCCGCCAGTCTTTTTTTCGCTTCTTCCGGGGATACCGCTTCACAGGAACCATCCTCCTGCTGCACAACCACCCCGCTATTGATCAGCATCTTATGGCGCTGTTTACGCACTTCTTTTTCCGGGTGACATACCAGAGCGCAGTTCCCGCAGGTAAAATTAATCCGGTTGCCGGGCATTAAAAAATGAAAAAACCCGCCTTCTTCTCTTGGCCGTTGTTTATATGGACCTGCGGCATTAATGATTGCCGGAAAGAATTCCGCATCTGTTTCCGGAATGGGAAACCGGGCCGGCGACCACGTGGACCATTTTCCGGATTTATGCAGGCCGGTGAAGCCGCCGCATACGTAATCACATCGACTGTGATGCCGACGTTTTGAATAGGAAAAATCAGCACCACCCATACTGACAACCGTTTTTTCATCCGGAACCATGTACCCTGATGCACAGGAGGCCATACACAAACGGCACCCGTCGCAATAGTTGTCTTCAGCCGGCAAAGGCTCTGTAGGAATCAGTTCGGCCGTGGTGACCAATGATCCAAGAATGACCGCCGCGCCATTTTCTCTTGTAATCACATTTCCGGACAATCCGAAATAACCTGTCCCGGAGCGGACAGCCAGATACCGATGGGAGATGGGCGGCTTTTCATCAAAAGCGCCGTTAGGCGTGTCGGTCCGGTAGGCAATATTTGCCGTCTGCC
>JAHECJ010000419.1 GCA_024641805.1 Desulfococcus sp. | reverse complement strand
CAGGCATTTGCCGGTCCCCCGGAAGATGCCCCGGCACCGGGCGTCAGAAAAAACATTGCCTGAATTTAATTCCCCGGATTAGGAAAAAAGAAATCCCGGCCTGTTGAGTTCCATGCCATCTGTTGTTGCGGAAAAAGCATCCACAATCAAAGGAGGAGGGCTTCAATGGTTTTAAATGATAAGGTCGTTGTTACATGCGCAATCACCGGCGTACTCACCAACCCCGGGCAATTCAATGTCCCGGTAACCCCTGAGGAGATGGCGGAAGCCGCCCGGCAGGCCTTTGACCAGGGCGCCACTATCGTCCATGCCCATTTCAGGTCCCAGCAGCCGGGCATGGGGATGTGGCCCACATGGGATATAACAGAAGTCGGCGACATCCTGAAAGCCATAAGGCATCGGGTGCCGAAGATGATCATCAATATGAGCACCGGCGTCATGGGCGCCAATATTTCCGGGCCGCTGGCATGTCTTGCAAAATTCAAACCCGAAATGGCCGCGTGCAATGCAGGATCACTGAATTACCTGAAAATCCGAAAAGACGGCCAGTGGGCCTGGCCCCCGATCCTTTTTGACAACCCGGTGGAAAAGGTGAAACAGTTTACCGACACCATGACCGCGCACAACATCGTTCCCGAGTTTGAATGTTTTGACACCGGCATTGTGCGCAGTGTCGGAATGTTCAAGGCAAACGGCATGTTCTCAGGCAATCCCCACCTCTCGTTTGTCATGGGGGTTGACTCGGGCATGCCGGCCAGAGCTGATCTGCTGCCGATTTTAAAGGATGAACTGCCTAAAAATTCTCACTGGCAGGTAATCGCCACCGGTGCCGGCCGTGAAAAACTTTGGGAACTCCACCGGGCCTGCATAGCGCTTGGAGGGAACGTCCGGACCGGTCTGGAGGACACGTTTTATCTGCCGGATGGTGAAAAGGCTGATAACAACGGTAAGCTGGTGGAAGCCCTGGTGAAGATTATCCGGGAGCAGGGCAAGGAACCGGCCAGTCCGGAGGAGGCAAGGCAAATTCTGGGAATTAGAAAATAGATTTCCGGATAATCAATTTGGACTGCGTTATCGGTTGGGGATATACTCTAAGTATTATCTCCTCCCTCTCGCCTTGCCAAATTAATTCTCTGGAAGTCTCTTGTGTGTAGGTCGGGATTCCAATCCCGACAAATGGAACATGCTGATGATCAGAAATTCGGCGCCGGGTAAGAAACCCGGCCTGCTTTGTAGAAATTATTTAGTGATAGAGTGTCGCAAGGGAGCATCAATTGCTCTTAAAAATTCATTAATAAATACGTAAGCAATTTGTTTCATATGAAGGAAAATCATTATGTATAAAAATCTGCTGAGTCCGATCACAATCAACAAGCTGGAAATCAGAAACCGGGTGGTCTATCCGTCCCTGGGGCTTCTGTATTCTTATGACGGTACATTAAACGACCGGTATTATAATTATTTTCAGGAAAAAGCCCGGGGCGGCACCGGCCTGGTCACCGTCGGCCCGGTGGGGATTGACTTTATCGGATCCGGCGGTATCATCCCCATGCTCGATCAAGATGATGCAATTCCCGCATTTAAGAAAATGGCGTCCGTGATTAAAGATGAAGGTGCCCGGGCCTGGGTCCAGCTGTTTCACGCCGGAGCCTATTCATACCCCATGCTGCTCAAAGGCGAACCGCCCATTGCGCCGTCCGCCGTATACTCCCGGTATTCGAAAGCCATGCCCCGGGAAATGACCCTCGAAGATATCGAAAGGGTTCGGGAAGCGTTTGTCAGTGCGGCGGAAAGGGCGCGGGAAGCCGGGTTTGACGGGGTCGAGATCCTCGGGTCCGGCGGCTACCTTATCACCCAGTTTCTATCCCCTATCAAAAATCAGCGGACCGATGCCTACGGCGGCAGTTTTGACAACCGTGTCCGGTTTCCGAAAGAGGTGATCGAAGGCATTCGAAAGCGCCTGGGAGCGGATTTTCCCCTGACCATCCGCATGGCCGGCAATGATTTTGTGACCGGCAGCAACACGGATTCGGAAACAAAGGAGTTTGCGAAAGTTTATGAAGCAGCCGGCGTGGATGCCATCAGTGTCACCGGCGGATGGCATGAGACCCATGTGCCCCAGCTGCCGGCCAGCCTGCCTCAGTCCGGCTTTGCATTTCTGGCGTATAATATCAAAAAAGAGGTCTCCGTACCGGTGATGGCCTCCAACCGGATTTCTTCCCCCGAGACCGCCGAGAAACTGATCAGAGACGGCTATGCCGACATGGTGAGCATCGGCCGGGGACTGATTGCCGATCCGCACTGGGTCAACAAGGCCATGGTCGGCAGATCCGACGAGATCCGTCCATGCGTGGCCTGCCTGCAGGGATGCATGGACAATGTCATGACCGGACAGCCGGTCACATGCGTGGCAAACCCCCTGGCCGGGTATGAAGGCGAAAGGCAGATAAAAAAATGTAAAACGCCGAAAAATGTGATGGTTGTCGGTGCCGGGATGGCAGGACTGGAAGCAGCGGTCACCGCCGCCAAGGCAGGTCACAATGTGGACTTGTATGAAAAAAATGATGAAATCGGCGGCCAGCTGAAGATTGCAGGCGCGCCGCCCCATAAAGGCGAATTATTCAGGTTTGTGGAATATTACCAGGCCATGCTCTGGAAGCACAATGTTTCCCTTCATCTGGGCACCCGGGTCGATGATCGGCTGATCAAAGAAAAAAATCCGGATTTCCTGATTGTCGCCGAAGGCGCGGAGCCGCTGCTTCCCCCGATTGCGGGTATTGATGACCCCAGCGTGATATCCGCCTGGGATCTGCTCAGGGAAGACCGGCTGCTGGGCAGGGAAGTCGCCATTATCGGCGGCGGCGCCGTGGGTCTTGAAACGGCTTTATTTGTTGCCGCCAAAGGCACCCTCACGCCTGAGGTTTTACACTTTTTATTTGCCAATGAAGCCGAAAGTGTGGAACGGCTGCGCGAACTCATGTTTAAAGGGATATCGAATGTCACGGTATTTGAAATGCTTCCCAAGGTCGGAAAAGATGTGGGCAAATCCACCAAATGGGTGCTGATGAGTGATCTGGATAAATACGGGGTTGCCATCACCACCGAAGCGAAGGTGATTTCAATTAAAAACGGTTTGCTGACCTATGAAAAAGACGGAAAGCAATACCAGCGGCAATTTGATAATATCATTAACGCGGCCGGCTCAAAGTCCGTTAAAAATATAGCCGGAAAAATCGAAAAACTGAATATCCCGTTTGCGGTTATCGGCGACGGGGCAAAGCCTGGAAAAATCAACCACGCGGTTCACGGCGGGTTCCTGGCCGCCCTTGAAATTTAATCCGGTTTGACCCATGATCCGGTAAAGTCAGAAAAAACAAATTGTTGTTAAGTGCCCGAACGGAAATAGTGGGTTTTCGTTCGGGCATTGTTTATTGGAATTTAATCTATAAACTAAGCTGTGCCAACCAGTTATGGGCGCTTCTCATTT
>JAHECJ010000418.1 GCA_024641805.1 Desulfococcus sp. | reverse complement strand
AGTTTCCCATAGAGCAGATCCAGATGATTGGCGCCTTCAATGATAAAATCAACCACCTGGCTTTTTCGGGATGAGATTTCAATTTTTGCCGCGTCCGATGGTTTTTCAATATAATAAATTTTTTTGGATCGGTGGGGATAATGCTTGCTGAATTGGACGTTGTCGGGCGATGCCAGCGGATCTTTCGTGCCCCAGAAGTGAAAAACGGGAATATCTTTGGGCATCAGGTGAACATGGCCCGAATAGTTAAAGCGGCTCTGGTCCATCCGTTTGAATCCTTCACCATTGTAAATCGCTTTTAAAAACTGAAAGCCAAGGCCTAATGGAACGGATTCAAGGACTTTGTTGACATAGAGCTTGGTAAATACTTTGTTGGAGTGGTGGTTTTCCGGGCACAGGATGAAATTCAGATCACCGATATTGCTGTTTATTACCGCCTGGGTGAGATCACTCAATACCGGTACCTGCATCATAAACTGCAGGGTATCCTTGACCGGAATATGGCGGAGATTGAAAATCCGGGCCAGGTGATTGAGCCAGAGCATGGCAGGGAAAATGGCATGCGACATTTTATTGAAGAATTTTGGGGATCCCAAAGAGATGATCGCCCGGACCTTATTTAAATTCTCCTCAGCCTCATCAGTTGAGGGAAGAATCTGGCTTAAATAGGTTTTTTGCAGACTTGACAGCGCCTTGATGCTGTCCAAATGTTTTCTGGCATTCCAGTTCAGCACCATATTTTCGGAAATGATGCCCCCCATACTATGTCCGACGAGAATGGAGGGTTTGCTTTTGCTCCGGGTGTAAATAAAATTCAGGACAGTGGGCAAGTCATGATCAATCAGCGTATCGACCGTGTACAAGGGATCTAACTTGCCCTGATTGATTCCCATGCCCCTCGGGTCAAAGAGATATACCCAGTGTCCCTTATCCGCAAAATCCTTGGCCATGGACTGTGCGTTGGTCAGGTCATAACAGTTGCTGTTGTTGGAAAATCCGGGAACAAGGATCAGGGACGGCCGGTTGTCACCGGAGGTCACATCCTCAATGCTGACCATTCTTCTGAATTTGATTTCTTTACCTTCAGCCGTATAGTCCCGGTAATACACAATTTCATAATCGCCGCGGCCGTTTTGGGTGTTTTCTTCAATTTCGCTGTCAAAGTAGGCCGGCAGTCGATTTTGTCTCAGGGTTTCGAAGAGTATGCGTCGCCGCGTGGCTTCTTCCAGAATGTCCGTGAAAAAATACGCCGGGATTTTTAACCGGTTAACGGTGATGTATTTGAGTTGTTTTCGTGTAAGGATAATCACATTTTCAGTTAATTTGATATTGCCGGCCTCCAGGTCTCCGACCAGGATGTATTTAATGTGATTTCTCGGAATCCGGGTGCCGGTGACGCGAAGAAAAATATGGTAAAGGGTCAATGCCAGCTTCCCGGAGGCAATGGAACGCATTTCCTCCTGGCTTTTGATCAGTTCTTTTGAAACCGGCAGGCCCAGGCGGAGCTGGCCTTCATAAAACCGGCTGTAGGAGTTGTAAGTGGCATTAAACCAGCGAGTGATCATATCGTTTGTGAGAAAACGGATGGAATGTCGTCCGGCTGACTTAAAACGGTCAAGGGTATTTGAGGCAAATTGCCAACGGTATCGCGGAAGCAGCGGCAGGGATCGGTCCAGTTGTTCATCAGTAGCTAAGGGTTTAGCCTCATTCATTTAGGGGTCCTTCTATCATTAGCGGGATTCAGCGTATGTCTTTTTTGTAAGTGAATAACATATGACCATAATCTTTTCATGTGAATTTGATCCTTTAATCCTTTTATTTATCAGTATCTTTGTTGGAAATCAATATCGTTGTAAAAAAAATTGCATTCAACGTTAATTTAAATCGCCATTTTTAATTTTGATTCAGGGCCTCCGATGTATTCGGGCTGCTTAAGTCGCTGAAATTTTGTTGACATCAACGGGCATGAACAGTTTGGGGACGGATGGCGGTCAATAGATAATTCTTATAGCGATGCGAACGGAATTGACGTGTTTTAAGGAGCAAACAGGCATGGAAATGCATCCGGTTTTACGATGCAGTATTCTGTATTTATATGTAAAATCTATTTTTAAGGATGAAGAAGTGAGCAGATCTTCAAGGGTATCGGAACGCCATAATTCTCCTTAACGTAAAGGCTGGATTGTTTTAGTGCTCATCCCTGCCGGGCAGGCAGGAGGGATGCCGGCTTTTTAAAAGGTCCTTTAATTTGAGGAGTTGGCTATCATCAAGATAGGGTTTGATCCGTGAT
This sequence comes from Desulfococcus sp., assembly GCA_024641805.1. Classification (GTDB taxonomy): domain Bacteria; phylum Desulfobacterota; class Desulfobacteria; order Desulfobacterales; family Desulfosalsimonadaceae; genus SURF-3. The sequence goes on along the minus strand of JAHECJ010000418.1, from coordinate 1,201 downwards.
ATCAAATCATCTTCACCCGGCTGCGTTTTATTTTTGAAATTTTCAGGCCCGTGCATGTCCCGGGGGCGATCATCAGAGAAGTTATTTTTTAACTCCCGGTTAAATTCACGGATAATCGGCCGCAGATTATTTATCTGGTTCTCATTTAAATTTAATGCCTCTTTTAATTCATCCGACTCGGGAAAAGGGGGTTCATTGAAATGACGACATGAGGAAAATTTTTTGGGGCCATGAAACCGGTGCGTAAAACGATTTTTTATCTTTTCAAATTTTGTCTGCTGGTCAGGGGTTAGTATGACATTGATTTTTTGAAAACAGTCCGTAAGTATCTTTTCAAGTTCGGGATGATGTGCTTGCCTGAAGGCATCCAAATTCTTTTCCGCCTGCCCGATAATGTTCTCAAATTGAATTTGCTGCTGATCCGAGAGCTGAAGCTCATGGCTGACTCTTTTTTTAATTAAATGATGAAGCGGCGGCGGCCCCTGGGTATAAATTTTATTTTCAAAGTAAAAAACCGTGCCCAAATGCCCCGCCGCGATGCCGGTTAAAAAAATCAGCAGAACCCCTGCCGCCAGTTTTAATCTGTTCATATTTCCCCCGTTAACCCCAGAATATGCCGTTATAGATGACGGCAACCGGGTCATTAATGAACGCGTCGTACACAAAGGATAAATCCATAGAGAATATCCCGGTGACGAGAAGAATCAGTAAAATACAGAATGCGGGCGCCATTTTCCATACCAGTTCCTGAAAGGAAAGACCCATGGATATGCTATGATTCAGCGGTCCGATTTCACGGATTCTGCGCATCACAGCCTGCTGCCATGCGGGATTTATATCCACGTCGGGATGGGTCTGGTAAGCTTCGACCAGATTTTTTTTCAGTTTGATGTCATCAATGGGCTTCATGACAAAATCATGCCTCGATTAATTGGTTTAAAATAGTATTGAGTTGCTTCCGGCACCGGAAAGAGCGGATTTTCACATTTGCGATGCTCCAACCCAGCAGATCCGCCGCTTCCCTGGTTGAATACCCTTCAAGATAGATCAGCTCAACCAGAATTTTGTTTTCCGGGCTCACGTGCGCCAGCGCCCATTCCAGCAATTCTTTTGTTTCTTTAATGGAATGGTTTTCGTAATAAGCTGACTTTGCCTGGTCGGACAACTTTTTTTCAAATGCTTCCTGGTCCTTGTCAGCCAG
>JAHECJ010000417.1 GCA_024641805.1 Desulfococcus sp. | reverse complement strand
TTCCCCCTTATGTTTTGGCATCTGTGTCATTTACGCCATCATCAAGTGTTAAATCCGGTTTCATATATTCAAATCCGAATCAGATATCATTGCGGTCGGATAGAAATGAAATGATATGAAGGTATATGTAAATATATGAAGCTGGATTTAATGGACGTCTTCCATCTCGTCCTTCAGATCCCGCGTCATCAACCGGTAAACTGCTTCCTGAGGAGAAAGGTTCTCGTAAAGAACCTCGTAAACAGCATGTGAAATCGGCATGTCAACACCGACGCGGATGGAAAGGTTTCGCACGGATTTGGCGGTCCTCACCCCTTCAGCCACCATTTTCATTTCCGACAGGATATCATCGAGTTTCCGGCCTTCGCCGATCAGTTTGCCGACGCTGTGATTGCGGCTGAGTGTCCCGGTGCACGTCAAAATGAGATCGCCCATACCCGCCAGCCCGGAAAACGTGTGGGGGTTTGCCCCGAGCCGCACCCCGAGCCGGCGCATTTCGGTGAGTCCCCGGGTAATTAAGGCAGCCCGGGTATTCAATCCCAGATTCATCCCGTCGATAATTCCGGAGGCGATGGCAATGACGTTTTTGACCGCTCCCCCCAGTTCCACGCCCATCATATCATCATTGGTATATACCCTGAAAAACGGCGTCACAAAAACATTTTGCACATACAGTGCCACGGAAGGGTCAGAGGATGCGGCCGTAACAACCGTCGGCACTTTTTTAGCCACCTCCCGGCCAAAACTCGGGCCGGAAAGAACCGCCAGACGGTTTTTAAACGATTCGGGCAGCACGTCTTCCAGCACGCCGGTCATGGTTAAATGGGTCTTGTTTTCAATTCCCTTTGACGCAGATACCAGGATCGCCTGATCAGACAGAGCGGCGGCAAACATTGAGGCAGTCTCCCGCATGACATGGGAAGGGACCACCAGCACCACCAGGTCCTTGTTTGATACGACGCCGGCAATATCATTGGACGGGAAAATATTTTCAGAAAGGGTAATTCCCGGTAAAAACAGTTTGTTTTCATGGAAATCGGCAATGCTGTCTCTGACTTCCTTTTCATATGCCCACAGCGCGACACGATACCCCTTCATGCCCAGCAGGCTTGCCAGCGCCGTTCCCCAGCTGCCGGCGCCGACCACACCAATTCTTGCGGATGCGACATCCATATTACGCTTCCTCTTCCTCTGCTTCTTCCTCTTCCTTCGCAGCAAGACGTGCGGCACCCACCACGCGTTCCTCGGGCTCCATGCCCATCAGTCTCACGCCCTGCGTATTCCGGCTGATAATCGATATCCCGCTGATCTGCAAACGGATGATCTTTCCGATATCAGTGATCAGCATGACTTCGTCTTCCTCATCCACCACCAGTATCGTCACGACACGTCCGTTCCGGACACTGGTTTTGATGGTGATCACCCCTTTTCCGCCGCGTTTTTGAACCGGATACTCATCAATCAGCGTCCGTTTTCCGTATCCGTTTTCCGTGGCCGTAAACAGCGTCTGGCCGTGCGTCAGCACTTCCATTCCCACCAGGTGATCATCTTTGCCCAGATTCATTCCCCGGACGCCGCTGGCGGTCCGGCCGGTGGGGCGCACATCGGACTCATGGAACCGTATGGATTTACCCTGGGATGAACATAAAAATACATTCTGGGTCCCGTCCGTTTCCCGGGCCGCGATCAGTTCATCATTTTCCTTTAAGTTGACGGCGATGATTCCGCCGGCACGCGGGCGGCTGTATGCCATGATATCCGTTTTTTTGACAATTCCCTGGCGGGTCGCCATAATAACATGCTTGCCCGGCTCAAAATCCGGAACAGCCAGAATCGTGGCCAGTCTTTCATCCGGCCCCAGATTTAACAAGTTGACAATGGCTTTTCCGCGGCTGGTTCGGCTGCCCTGGGGGATATCATATACCTTGCACCAGTATAGTCGGCCGAGATTTGTAAAGAACAGGAATGTGTGATGGGTCGAGGCAATAAATAAATGCTCCACAAAATCCTCTTCCTTGGTTCCCATTCCGGTTTTGCCCTTGCCGCCCCGGTTCTGCTGCTGGTACATGGTGATGGGGTTTCGTTTAATATAACCGCTGTTTGAAACCGTTACCACCATATCTTCTTCGGCGATCATGTCCTCCATGGTGATTTCCCTGGATTCCGCAACAATCATTGTCCGGCGTTCGTCGCCATACAGCTCCTGCATTTGGGTCAGGTCGGCTTTAATCAGATTCAAAACGATCCGTTCGCTGGACAAAATTTCCTGAAAACGGGCAATATCCTTTAAGATATCCACATGTTCCTGCTTGATTTTATCCCTTTCAAGGCCGGTCAGGCGCTGCAGACGCATATCCAGAATCGCCTGGGCCTGAATATCGGTCAACGCAAACCGCTGCATCAATACGTCTTTGGCTTCCCCCGGAGATTTGGAATTTCTGATCAGGGTCACGACTTCATCCAGATTATCCAGCGCGACAATCAAGCCCTCCAGGATATGGGCCCGGGCTTCGGCTTTTTTCAGGTCAAATCGGGTCCTTCGGATGATAATCTCTTTTCTGTGAACAACAAAATGCTCCAGAATTTCTTTTAAACACATCACCTGGGGCCGCTTTTTAACGACCGCCAGGAATATGATTCCGAAATTATTTTCAAGGGCGGTATGCTTATAAAGCTGATTGAGAATGACTTCGGGGATCTGATCCTTTTTCAGGGCAATGGCGACGCGGATGCCGTCCTTGTCCGATTCATCCCGGACATACCGGACCCCTTCCATCTGCTTGTCCTTAATCAGCTCCGCAATTTTTTGAATCAGGTTCGCTTTATTGACCTGATAGGGGATCTCCCGGACAACAATGGTCTCGCTCTTGTTTTTGGTATCCTGCTCGATTTCCACCCGCGCCCGGATCCGGATCTTGCCCCGGCCTGTCTTGTAAGCGTCAATAATGCCCTGATTGCCGTAAATGATCCCGCCGGTGGGAAAATCCGGTCCGGTCAGGTGTTTGATCAATTCTTCAAATTCAATATCCGGATTATCGATTAACGCTTTGATGGCATTGCACAGTTCCGTCAGGTTATGGGGGGGGATATTGGTTGCCATGCCCACGGCAATACCGGATGATCCATTGAGCAGGAGCGACGGAATTTTTGCCGGCAGGACTTCGGGTTCCACCATCGTTTCATCATAATTGACATTGAAATCAACCGTTTCCTTATCAATATCCTCCATCATTTCATGGGTCATCCGCATCATCCGGACTTCCGTATACCGCATGGCCGCCGGCGGATCACCGTCAACGGAACCGAAGTTGCCCTGCCCATGAACCATGGGATATCTGAGTGAAAACGTCTGCGCCATTCGAACCAGGGCGTCATATACCGCCGAATCGCCATGGGGATGATATTTACCAATCACGTCACCGACAATTCTAGCGGATTTCTTATACGGTTTGTTCCAGTCGTTTTTCAATTCGCTCATGGCAAAAAGAATCCG